>NZ_RZTC01000081.1:0-15817 GCF_004023165.1 Mesorhizobium sp. M7A.F.Ca.MR.176.00.0.0
TCCAGCGGATTGAGCATCATGGCGCCTAGCGACGTCCAGGCTGACAGCGCAAGGATCAGAAATGCCAGCAAGCTGCCGGTGGCCGCCAGCCGCCGGCGCCCGATCATGGCCGCGAGCAGTCCCGCCAGCAGCAGGAAGATCGCCAGGTTCAGCGGCTGGATGAAGAACCAGAATATCTTGGACAGGTAGAAGAACATCGCTCACCCCATTGCAGCGCCGCGCGGGCGTGGGCGCTCAAAGGACGCTAACACTTTGATTTTGCGTAGCATCCTTCCGAAAATCGATTCCGACTTTCAGGGCATCCGCTAGACGAGCGACGTCCCTACCACCACTTCTCCGGCTGGAACGTGCCTGCGGCCTGCTCGATGACGGCGGCGGTCTGGAACAGGGTTTCCTCGTCGAACGGCCGACCGATCAGCTGCAGCCCGAGCGGCAGGCCCTTGGCGTCGAGCCCGGCGGGCACGGCGATGCCCGGCAGGCCGGCCATGTTCACCGTGACGGTGAAGATGTCGTTGAGGTACATCTTGACCGGATCGGCAGCCATGTCCTCATCGGCGACGCCGAAGGCGGCGGACGGCGTTGCCGGGGTCAGGATGACATCGACGCCGGCGGCGAAGACCGTCTCGAAATCCCGCTTGATCAGATTGCGCACCTTCTGCGCCTGCAGGTAGTAGGCGTCGTAGTAGCCGGCCGACAGCACATAGGTGCCGATCATGATGCGGCGCTTGACCTCGCGGCCGAAACCGGCGGCGCGGGTCTTCTCATACATGTCGACGATATCCTTGCCCGGCACGCGCAAGCCGTAGCGGACGCCATCATAGCGGGCGAGGTTGGATGACGCCTCGGCGGGCGCCACGATGTAATAGGCGGGCAGCGCGTATTTGGTGTGCGGGAGGGAAATGTCGACAATCTCGGCGCCGGCGTCCTTCAGCCAGGCAATGCCCTTCTGCCACAGCGCCTCGATCTCTTCGGGCATGCCGTCGACGCGGTATTCCCTGGGAATGCCGACCTTCATGCCCTTGATCGGCTTGCCGATCGCGGCCTCATAGTCCGGCACTGGCCGGTCGACCGACGTCGTGTCCTTCGGATCGACCGAGGCCATCGACTTCAACAGGATCGCGGCATCGCGCACGTCGCGCGCGATCGGGCCGGCCTGGTCGAGCGACGAGGCGAACGCGACGATACCCCAGCGCGAGCAGCGGCCATAGGTCGGCTTGATGCCGACCGTCCCGGTGAAGGCGGCCGGCTGGCGGATCGAGCCGCCAGTATCCGTCGCGGTCGCGCCGGCGCACAGGAAGGCGGAGACTGCCGTGGCCGACCCGCCGGAAGAGCCACCCGGCACCAACTGCGCATTGTCCAGGCTGCGCACGGTCCTCGTGCCGCCGGCCGAGACGAAGCCGCCGTCGCCTTGATGCGTCGTCGGCATCACCGCAGTATCGAGGCGCGAGCGCCGCCACGGATTGATGACCGGACCATAGTAGGACGTCTCGTTGGACGAACCCATGGCGAACTCGTCCATGTTGAGCTTGCCGAGCATAACGGCGCCGTCGGCCCACAGATTTGACGTAACGGTCGATTCGTAGCGCGGCTTGAACCCGTCGAGCACATGGCTGCAAGCCTGCGTGTGGACGCCTTCGGTGCCGAACAGGTCCTTGATCCCCAACGGAATGCCTTCCAGCGCACCGCCCTCGCCCTTGACCAGCCTGGCGTCGGACGCCTTGGCCATGTCGCGCGCCTTGTCGCCGGTCACGGCGACATAGGCATTGAGCGCCGGATTGGCGCGCTCGATAGCGCCGAGATAGGCCTCGGTGATCTCGGTCGCGGTGATTTCCTTGCCGCGCAGCTTGGCGCGGGCCTGTGAAATCGTCAGCTGGGTCAGGTCGCTCATCAAAGGCTCTTTTCGTAAAACACCGACCACTCAGAATCGGGATAATCCAGCACCGGGCCGCAACGCGAAAACCCGGCGCGCTCGTAGACTGTCCACGCCGCGGGATGACGATCGCCCGTCTCCAGCACCAGTCGCTTCAGTCCCTCGTTGCGCGCCAGCGCCTCGACCCGCTCAACGATTTTCGCGCCGATCTTCTGGCCGCGATGCGACGGCCTGATATACATGCGCTTGACCTCGCCAATGGCGCCGTCATGACGCTTCAGCGCGCCGCAGCCAATGGCCAGGCCTTTATCTCGGGCGATGAAAACCGTCGTGTCCTCACCGGCCATCTGCTCAACCGTCAAATGGTAGCAATGCTCCGGCGGCGTCAGTTCGAGCAAGGTCTCGTTGAGTTCGGTGACCAGCCCGCGCAGGTCGTCCTGGAGCGGCGTCTCAATGGCGATCTCGATTGCCATCGGCGGACTTACTCCACGACCTTCGGCACGAGGAAGAAATTCTCTTCGGTCGCCGGCGCGTTGACGACGATGTCGGCCGCCTTGCCGCCGTCGGTGACGACATCGCTGCGCTTCTTCATGTCCATCGGCGTCACCGAGGTCATTGGCTCGACACCGGAAACATCGACCTCGTTCAGCTGCTCGACGAAGCCCAGAATGGCGTTCAGCTCGCCGTTCATCCGTTCGGCATCCTCTTCGCTCACCGCGATGCGGGCGAGATGCGCGACGCGCTTCACTGTCTGAAGATCTACGGACATGTTTTTGCCTCGGGGAAAACCAGTTCGGGCTATAGCGGCGCCGCGCGCGCTGCGCAACATGCATCGTGCGAGAGACCAGGCTGTGCCGACGGCCCGCTCATCGGCTCTCAGAATACGTCTATGGCAGGGCAACGCCTTCGCACAGATAGTAGCTGCCGCTATTGCCGCTTGCTTCGCTTTCGTCGTCGACGGGCCGAACCGACACGAGATCGATCTGCTTCGCGTTCATTTGCGTCACCGAGAGAACGTCGGGAAAGACATAACCCGGTTCCTGGCAGATGGCCGTCACCGCCCAGCTCGGCGAAGCCGTCGCCTTGCTGATCTGCAGAAACTCGCAATTGTATTCGACGCTTTGCAGGCCGTATGCCGAAAGCACGATGTTGCCGGCGTCGATCAGCGTTTGCAGCGTGTCCTTCTTGGCCTGTTTGCAAAGCTCCTCGGACTGAAGGTAGACGCCTTCGATGAAATCATCCGCAGCGAGCGCGGGCGACGCCGCGACCAGTATGGAAACGCAAAAAGATTGCCTCAAAGCCATGGTTTTATTCCATTATGGCTGCTTCTAAATCGTAATCGTCTCGCCAATCTTGGGCAAAGCCACCTTGATGCCGGATCCTTCCAGGCCGGCCTCGAACTTGTCGGCGGTCGGGTCGATCATCGGAAAGGTGCCGAAGTGACAGGGAACCACGGTGTCGAACTTGAAGAAGCGCCGGCAGGCAAGTGCGGCCACCGCGCCGCCCATGGTGAAGCGGTCGCCGATCGGCACCAGGCCGATCTTCGGCTCGTGCAGCTCGTTGATCAGCGCCATGTCGGAAAAGATGTCGGTGTCGCCCATGTGGTAGAGCGTCTTGTCTTCCGGGAAATGCAGGACGAGGCCGCCGGGATTGCCGAGATAGGTGTTCTGGCCGCCATCGCCGGGAAAGGAAGATGAATGCAGCGCCTGGACGAAAGTGGTGGTGAAGCCGCCGCAATCGACGGTGCCGCCGATGTTGCCCGGGTTGATCTTCTTGTCGCTGGCGCCCTTGCCGACCAGGTACATGCAGATCTCGAAATTGGCGACTAGCTGGGCGCCGCTTTTGCCAAGCACTTCCAGCGCGCCGCTGATGTGGTCGCTGTGGCCATGCGTCAGCAGTACATGCGTGATTCCCTCCGCCGGTCCCTCCCAGCCGCCCGTCCAGGACGGATTGCCGATCAGATAAGGATCGATGAGGATCTTGGCATCAGCGGTCTCGATGCGAAAGGCCGAGTGGCCGTACCAGGTCAGTTTCATGAATGCATTCCTCGATTTTTATCTTGCCAAAGGATAGAACGCCGACGGCCCCGAGATCAAAGGGTTACTGTGTCCACCACGCGTTTGACAAAACACGTGGTGGTGAAAGGCGAAGGACGGCCGGTGGGCATTATCACGATCGAGGAATTGCCGGCGCGGCTGACCGGCGGCAAGACGCTGGCGGGACTTGACCTCGGCGACAAGACGATCGGCGTCGCGGTCTCGGATCAGAGATTTTCCTTCGCCCATCCGCGCCCGGTCATCATGCGAAGGAAATTCTCGCTCGATGCGGCGGTGCTGCTCGCCTTGCTGCGGAAGGAGAATGCCGGCGCGGTGGTGATTGGGCTGCCGATCAACATGGACGGTTCGGAAGGTCCGCGTGCGCAGAAATCGCGCGCCTTCGTTCGCAACATGGCCCAGATGAGCGACCTGCCCTTCGTGCTCTGGGATGAGAGACTATCGACGGTCGCGGCCGAAAGGACGCTGATCGAGATGGATTTCTCGCGCCGCAAGCGCGCCGGCAAGATCGATTCGGCGGCAGCCGCGTTTATTCTGCAGGGAGTTTTGGACCGGCTTCAGTCGCTCCACGCATCCGCTCGAACGGAACCGGACCCGCCCAGCGCTGTTTGACCCAGCCGGCGATTTCGCGGCGACGGCGGAAAGCCCAAAGCGCCATCAGCAGCAACCCGTCGAAGACGCACGTCTTCGCCACCATGCCGGGAATGATCGCCGGATCGATGCCGAGCATCTGACCATAGAGCTGGAAGAAGAAGTCGTGCATCTGTCGGCTGAGCATCGTGTAGCCGAAATTGATGTCGTTGGCCGACAGATAGAACCAGCCCCAGAAAATCGCCATCGGCGCCGCCCAGAACCCGAAGATGTAACGCATCAGCGGCCTCCCCTGTGATTGGAGCCGGTCTTGGAGACCGTTCGGCCTGATATGAGTGAGAGCAGCGAATTGTGAGCCGCGGCTTTTGCCATGTCATGCGCGACGGCATGGATCTCGCTTTCGCCGGAAGCCGCTGCCGCAACCACGGACCGCCGCTCGGCAAGCATGGCGACATAGGACGTCAGAAGTGCCGTCAGCTGCACGGCAACCGCCATGAACAGCCCGTTGATGCCTTGCGCAGCACCTCCGATGACGATCAGCGACAACATGCCGGACGCGCAGATGAAGGCGATGCGGGCGACGCTGTCGGCGCCGGGACTGGTCGCGTCGTTGACCAGGGCTTCGACAAAGGCCCAGAAAAACAGAACCGCGACGACAAGCAATGCGGTGGCGAGCGGCGCCACGACAACGAAATTGTCGAGATCGACGAAGCGGGTACCCTCGATTGTGGTGCCCAGCACGCCGAGCGCCGCCGCCACACCCCGGTTTCCGTCGATGCAGATGAGCGCAAGCAGGGCGAAAACAATCGCCCAGTGCAAGGCCAGAAAAGAGGTCAGTACCTGTCGCATCGGTGTTCCTGCTTCGCAAAGCAAGAGACGGCCAATCTGAACCATTCCCTGCTCGCGCCGGGACAGTGGGCCTTGCCGTCCGCCATCGCAACGGAAACCATTTGTTAAGGTTAACGGTGATTAGCCATACGCGGGAGGATGCCCGCCAACGCGTCAAAACTGTGGATGGCGCCGATTTTTGCGATGCTCGCCGCTCAGTTCACCGGCGGATAGAGCGTGTCGATGATCATGCGTGCATCGTGGCGCGAATCGATCATGCCATAGGTGTTGCGCCATTGGCCGGCCAAACGCGTCTCGACGAAAGCGTCGGCGATCCGCCCTGCCCCCAGGCGGCGCAATTCCGCCGCCGCAGCCGACAGTGCCAACTGCTCGGTCAGCAGCCGGGCCGAACCTTCGTCGGTTGAGGCAACCTGCATCGCCGCCTTCAGAACGCCGATCGTGCCGCGTCCGCCGGCGCCGAGATCACGGTCGATGCCGGCCAGCACATCCTCGAACAGGCCGGGCGCACGGCCGAGCACGCGCAGCACATCAAGCGCCATGACATTGCCCGAGCCTTCCCAGATCGCGTTGACCGGGGCCTCGCGATAGTAGCGGGCGAGTGGCGCCTCCTCGACGTAGCCGTTGCCGCCTAGGCACTCCATTGCCTCATAGAGCAGCGGGGGCGCGATCTTGCAGACCCAGTATTTGACGACCGGCGTCATGGCCCGGGCAAACGCCGCCTCGCCGCGATCGCTGGCCGCCTCGTCGAAGGAGCGCGCCAACCGGAACGACAGCGCGGTGGCGGCGGCGACGTCGAGCGCCATGTCGGCCAGAACGCGCTGCATCAACGGCTGCTCGATCAGGGTCGAACCGAACACCTGGCGATGGCGGGCGTGGTGAACGGCCTCGGCGAGGCCCGCGCGCATGATCGCCGACGAGGCGATGGCACAATCGAGCCGGGTCAGGGTGACCATGTCCATGATCGTCTTCACACCGGCACCGGGTTCGCCGACCATCTCGCCGATGGCATTGACGAATTCGACTTCGGAGGAGGCGTTGGAACGGTTGCCGAGCTTGTCCTTCAGTCGCTGAAAGCGGAAGCCGTTGCCCGAACCGTCACCGAGAACGCGCGGCACGAGGAAGCACGACAGCCCCTCCGGCGCCTGCGCCAGCACCAGGAACGCATCCGACATCGGCGCCGACATGAACCATTTGTGCCCCGTCAGACGATAAAAACCGCTGCCGGCGCGTTCCGCCCTCGTCACATTGGCGCGCACATCGGTGCCGCCCTGCTTCTCGGTCATGCCCATGCCGAGCGTCAGCCCGGTCTTCTCGACCGGCGGTTTCTGGCTCTGGTCGTATTTGCGCGTCGTCACGCGCGGCGCCCATTCGCGAAACAGTTTTGGGCTGGCCATCAAGGCCGCCAGCGAAGCGTTGGTCATGGTGATGGGGCACAGATGCCCGGTCTCGAGCTCAGCCGTCAGATAAAACCGGGCGGCACGGACCTGATGGCGGCGGCCGATCTCGGTGTCGCCGTTCTCCCACACCGAGGAATGCAGCCCGTTGGCCACAGAGCGGCGCATCAAGGCGTGATAGGCGGGATGGAACTCGACCACGTCGATGCGCCGTCCCTGGCGATCATGCGTCCTGAGCTTCGGCGTCTCGACATTGGCGAGGCGCGCCAGTTCCTGCGCCTCCTGCGTCAGCACGAAGCGGCCGAGACCGTCGAGATCTTTGCGCACCGGATCGGAAAAACGCTCCGCGAGCTGGATCAGCAACGGATCGCCCCGCCAGGCGTTGCCGCCCGTCAGCGGCGGCGGCTGGTTCGTCACGTCGTCGGTCACGCCCAATCCTTCTATCGTCAGAAAGCCACGAATCCGAGGCTGTCGGCTAGATATAGCCAAGCCATGCAGCGCGCGCGATGAAAATACCGGCCGATACAATCGGCCATTATACGAAAAAATTGAGGAGAACGGCTGCAATGCAAAGCTGGCGCTTGCAGCCGCAAAGTCTCCACCCTATAGCAGCGCCTTGAGATGACCGACGCTTCGTCCCCCTATCCTCATCGCCATCTTCTGGGCATCCGCGACCTTTCCCCCGCCGATATCGAGCTGTTGCTCGACAGGGCGGACCGAGCGGTCGCGATCTCGCGGCAGTCCGAGAAGAAAACCTCGACGCTGCGCGGCCGCACACAGATCAACCTCTTTTATGAAGCCTCGACGCGCACGCAGTCGTCGTTCGAGTTGGCCGGAAAGCGGCTCGGCGCCGATGTGATGAACATGTCGGTTGCGAGTTCTTCGGTGAAGAAGGGCGAAACGCTCATCGATACGGCGATGACGCTGAATGCGATGCGGCCCGACATATTGATCATCCGTCACCAATCGGCCGGTGCGGCCGCGCTTCTGGCGCAGAAGGTCGGCTGCTCCGTCGTCAATGCCGGCGACGGCGCGCATGAACACCCGACACAGGCGCTGCTCGATGCGCTGACCATTCGTCGCGCCAAGGGCCCGCTGTCGAAGCTCATCGTGGCAATCTGCGGCGACATCCTGCATTCGCGCGTGGCACGTTCCAACATCATGCTGCTCAACGCGCTCGGCGCGCAGGTGCGCGTCGTCGCACCGTCGACGCTTCTGCCCACCGGCATCGAGAAGATGGGCGTCATCGTCACCCGCTCGATGGCCGAGGGCCTCAAGGACGCCGATGTGGTGATGATGCTGCGCCTGCAGCGCGAGCGCATGGAAGGCGCGTTCGTGCCTTCGGTGCGCGAGTATTTCCGCTATTTCGGCCTCGATGCGGAAAAACTGAAGGCGGCCAAGGGCGATGCGCTGGTGATGCACCCCGGGCCGATGAACCGCGGCGTCGAGATCGCCTCGGAAATCGCCGACGGTCCGCAGAGCGTCATCCAGGAACAGGTCGAAATGGGCGTCGCCGTGCGCATGGCCGTCATGGAAGCGCTGCTCGATCCGCGCCGCAACCACGAGGGCCGTGGGGCATGAGCATAACGGTTTTTGAGCGCGCCCGCATCGTTGACCCCTCGCGCGGCGTGGACGAGGTCGGCACTGTCATCGTCGATGGCAAGAAAATCCTTGTCGCCGGCAAGGCGGCGCTGAACCAGGGCGCGCCCGAGGGCGCAACCGTTGTCGACTGCGCCGGCAAGGCGATCATTCCAGGCCTGATCGACGGCCGGGTCTTCATCGGTGAACCGGGCGGCGAGCATCGCGAGACTATCGCGTCGGCAAGTGTCGCGGCGGCGGCCGGCGGCGTCACCTCCATCGTCATGATGCCCGACACCGATCCGGTGATCGACAATGTGGCGCTGGTCGAGTTCGTGCTGCGCACGGCCAAGGACACGGCCATCGTCAACGTCTTTCCGGCCGCGGCGATCACCAAGGGCCTCGACGGGCGCGAAATGACCGAGTTCGGCCTGCTGCGCGAAGCCGGCGCGGTCGCCTTTACCGATGGCCGCCACACCATATCGAGCGCGCTGGTGATGCGCCGCGCGCTGACCTATGCGCGCGACTTCGGCGCCACCATCGTGCACGAGACGCAGGATGCGGACCTCGGTTCGTCCGGCGTGATGAACGAGGGCCTCTACGCCAGCTGGCTGGGCCTCTCCGGCATTCCGCGCGAAGCCGAATCCATCCCGCTGGAGCGCGATCTGGCCCTGGCGCGGCTGACGCATGGTTCGTACCATGCAGCAAAGATCTCGACGGCGATGGCAGCAAACGCCGTCACACGTGCGAAAGCCGACGGGGCGACGGTGACGTCAGGCGTGGCGATCCACAATCTGTCGCTCAATGAAAACGATGTCGGCGAATACCGCACCTTCTTCCGTCTGACCCCACCTTTGCGCGCCGAGGAAGACCGGCTGGCGATGATCGAGGCGGTCAGGGACGGCACGATCGACATCATCGTCTCCTCGCACGATCCGCAGGATGTCGACACCAAGCGCCTGCCCTTCGCCGATGCGGCGGCCGGCGCCATCGGGCTGGAGACCCTGCTGAGTGCGGCCCTGCGGCTCTACCACAATGGCGACGTGCCGTTGCTCAGGCTTATCGAGACCCTATCCACCGCTCCCGCAAAACTGTTCGGCCTGCCCGGCGGCACGCTGAAGCCGGGCGCTGTCGCCGATCTTGCGCTTGTCGACCTCGACGAACCCTGGATCGTCAGCGAGAGCGGCATTCGTTCGCGCTCGAAAAACACCTGTTTCGAAGGCGCGCGGCTGCAAGGCAAGGTCTTGCAAACGCTGGTTGCGGGCCGCACAGTGTTCTCCGTCTGAGCCGGCTACCGCGCACCGCGCGTGATCCGGCTTGTCAGGGGGAAATGCGGGGGAAACAATGACTTACAGCCTCATCCCAGCACTCGTGTTTGGCTATTTGCTTGGCTCGATCCCGTTCGGGCTCCTGCTGACGCGCGCGGCCGGTCTTGGCGATGTGCGCAAGATCGGCTCCGGCAATATCGGCGCCACCAATGTTCTGCGCACCGGCAACAAGGGCCTTGCCGCCGCGACGCTGCTGCTCGACGCGCTGAAGGGCACGGCCGCCGCGCTGATAGCAGGCCATTTCGCGCCTGACCTGGCGATCTGGGCCGGTCTCGGCGCCTTTCTCGGTCATCTCTTCCCGGTCTGGCTCGGTTTCAAGGGCGGCAAGGGCGTCGCCACCTATCTCGGCGTGCTGATCGGCCTTGCCTGGCAGGTGGCGCTGATCTTTGCCATCGCCTGGCTGGTGATGGCTTTCCTGTTCCGTTATTCCTCGCTGGCGGCGCTGACGGCGGCGGTCATCGTGCCGATCGCCCTCTATGTCCTGAGCACACCGCAGAATGCGGCCTTGTTCGTGGTGATGAGCATCATCGTTTTCATCAAGCACCGGGAAAACATTTCGCGCCTGCTTGCCGGCACCGAGGGCAAGATCGGAGCCAAGGGGTGAGCGAGCCTGCCGCCGTGGTGAGTGGGCCGGCCGCCGGGCCGCGCCTCAGCGACCGGCAGCGGCTGAGCTGGCTGCGGCTGATCCGCACCCAGAATGTCGGCCCCGCATCCTTTCGCGACCTCATCAACCGGTTCGGTTCGGCCGAGGTGGCGCTGGAGATACTGCCGGAACTGATGATTTCAGGCGGCGCCATCCGGATCGCTCGCATCCCTTCCATTGCCGAAGCCGAGGCCGAACTGGAATTAGCCGGAAAGGCCGGCGCCCGCTTTGTCGGGATCGGTGAAGCAGATTACCCACCCCTATTGCGCAACATGGACCATCCGCCGCCGTTGCTGGCGGTAAAGGGCAACGCAGCTGTTTTTCGGCTGCCGGGTGTCGCCATCGTTGGGGCACGCAACGCGTCCCTGGCCGGCATCAAGATGGCACGCATGCTGGCGGCCGACCTCGGCCGCGACGGCTACGCAATCGTCTCCGGCCTTGCGCGCGGCATCGACACGGCGGCGCATCAGGGCAGCCTGGCGACCGGCACGATCGGCGTCCTGGCTGGCGGTCTCGACCTGCCTTACCCGCCTGAAAATGCCGGCCTGTGCGAGGAAATCGCCGAGCGCGGCGCCATTATCTCGGAAATGCCGTTCGGCTGGCAGCCGCGCGCCCAGGATTTCCCGCGCCGCAACCGCCTTGTCGCGGGTGCGGTCCTTGGGCTGGTGGTGGTCGAGGCAGCGCAACGCTCGGGCTCCCTGATCAGCGCCCGGCTTGCCGGCGAAATGGGCCGACTGGTCTTCGCCGTACCGGGCTCACCGCTCGATCCACGCGCCGCCGGTACCAACGGCCTGCTCAAGGATGGCGCCACCCTGGTCACCGACGCAGCGGACGTTTCGCGGGCAATCGCCCCGCTGACCGGCATGCGAGCGCCCGACGTGCCGCCGTTCGAAGAGCCGCCCGACTTCTCGGCCACGCCACCGCCCGGCGAAAGCGACCGCGCCTGCGTCATCGAGGCGCTCGGCCCAACGCCAGTGGCGGTCGACGAGATCATCCGCCACACCGGCCTGCACCCGGCCCAGGTCTTCATGGTGCTGCTGGAACTCGACCTCGCCGGCCGCCTCGAGCGCCATGCCGGAGGGAATGTATCGCTGGTGTTCGGGGAGCCTTCCGTCTGACGCTGTTCGCATTTTCGCGCCGCCGAACTCCTTCGAGAAGTTCGGCGAGGATGGCCTTTTCAGCCGGCTTTCCGCTTTGCCGCGCCTGTGCTCATCTGTTCGACGCCAAGACCGGCCGGCGATTGTAGGGAAAAGGTCTGATATCCCGAGGCAAAGGTCTCAAGCAAAAGTTGGCTCTTGCCACTCGCGTCCGTTGGCACCAATCTCGTTCAGCCGCTCATCGGTGGATGTCGGCATGACAGGATCTTGCCATGACCCGCGATCAGATGCTCGCCCACCTGCGGTCCGCCGATGCCGTCGCGCGCGACACGGCGGCGCATGGGCACCATCCGTTCGGTTGCGTGCTGGTCGGGCCGGACGATCGCGTGCTGATGCGGCAGGGCAATCTCGACACGGTGCGCCATGCCGAGACGGAGCTCGCCCGGCGCGCGGCGGCGGCCTATGAGCCGGAGTTCCTGTGGCAATGCACGCTGGTCTCAACCTTCGAGCCGTGCGCCATGTGCGCCGGCACGATGTATTGGGCCAATATCGGGCGGCTGGTTTACGGGGTCGAGGAGACCGAGCTGCTGGCGCTCACCGGAGATCACGCGGAGAATCCGACGATGAGCCTCTCTTCGCGCACAGTCCTCGACTCCGGCCAGAAAAAGATCGAGGTCTTTGGCCCCTTCCCCGAAATCGCCGACGAGTTGCTCGCACCGCACCGCGATTTCTGGAAGCGTTGACGGCTTCCCCGCCCGTTGTGGTGTGCCCTTCCCGAGAGATGGGTGACAGTTCATCGGGTGGATTTGGTGAGCGCGATGGGATTCGAACCCATGACCTACTGATTAAAAGTCAGTTGCTCTACCGGCTGAGCTACGCGCTCCCGCGGGCGAAAGGCGGCCCTCGAAATTGCGCGGAACATAGGGAGAGTGCCTCGACCGGTCAACCGGAAAAAGAGAGCTCGCAAACACGGGTGGCTTCGGCCTGTCGCGACACTTGCCAGCCGCGCCACCGGTGGGAGAACAGCCAAGGGAACACTGGCATTTCTGCCCGACAGCGGCATCCAGTCTGGGGAACAATTGTATGCGCCGCTCGTTTTCCCGGCACAGGGACGTCCGCCAAAACCATCGAGGAGAAAACCAATGAACAGAATCACAACGAGCCTTCTGGCGGCCACTCTCTCCGCCACATTCGTTGCGGCGGAGGCCGTGTCGGTTAACGCCCAATCGAACTATGTGCCGCAATCCCAGGTCGCGGTGCCGGATGTGCAGACAGTCCAGTACCGGGAGTGGCGCAAGGACCGCTACAATCGCAATTTTTCGCGTGACCGCAGTTTTTCGCGTGACCGCAATTTTTCCCGGAATCGCGGCGCGTATTGGAACGGCCATCGCGGCTATCGCGAATATCGCCCCGGCTACCGTCGTCACGGCGATTATTGGTTCCCGCTCGCGGCGTTCGCGACTGGCGCGCTGATCACCGGTGCCATCATCAACAACGAGAACAACCGCGTCTACGGAGGCAACGCCCACGTCCAATGGTGCTACGACCGCTATCGCAGCTACCGTGCTTCGGACAACACGTTCCAGCCGAATTACGGCCCTCGCAAGGAGTGCCGTTCGCCTTACTGATCAAGGCGCGTTTATGTAGCTGAGATACGTTGAGTGGAGCTCGCGCCGGCAACGGCGCGGGCTTTTGATCGATTGGCCGGACGAGAACAGTTGCCGTCAACTTGCCCAGTTGATGCCCTTGAGCATCAGATAAAATCCACCGCCGTCCTCTCTGTTGGGACAACGATAGATACCCAACCCATTGCAGATACGGGCCATCACCGCACTGAGTTCCCAACCAACCACTTCCAGCGCATTGTCCGCATCCGTCGCATAGGCTTGGGCCAGTTCGTCAATGCCATTCTGCTCTCCGAAGGATCGAACCAGCTTTGCATCGCTGAGGAGCTCGCTGGGCAGGCTTGAATTTGCCCAAGCCCACAGCCAGTTGCCGGCCTCGGTGCTCGTTGAGCCGACAATCTGGATCTCGGTGACCACCTTGGCGACCCGGTCTTGCGAGAACAGAAGCGTTCCGGCCGTCAGGTCGTAGTCATAGCGCGAGCAATCGCCGAGGCGAAACTCCTTGTTCGCGCGTGCATTTTTGGCCTTCAGCTGTTCGATAGCCTCGTCGCGCCAAGCAGGATACCAATCTGGCTGCATTCCTCGCGCCCCATCACCCACCACTGATGGCTGTTTATGACACGCTCAACGTCCGTCGCACAGCATCGCGCCAACCCGCGAGCTTGGCTACGCGCACGGAGCCATCCATGTCCGGCTGGAAGCGTCGTTCCAGCGCCCAGCTCTTCGCGAACTTCCTGGCATCCGGCCAAACGCCAGCTTTCGAGCCGGCCAGCCAGGCTGCACCGAGCGCGGTCGTCTCGAGAATGGTCGGGCGGTCGACCGGTGCATCGAGGATGTCGGCCAGACGCTGCATGGTCCAGTCCGACGCCACCATGCCGCCATCGACCCGCAACACGGTCTTGGCCGAAGCCCCCTTCCAGTCCTTGCGCATGGCGTCGAGCAGGTCGCGTGTCTGGTAGGCCACGGATTCAAGCGCGGCGCGGGCAAACTCAGCCGGGCCGGAATTGCGCGTCAGTCCGAAAATGGCGCCGCGTGCCTCGGCGTCCCAATGCGGCGCGCCGAGCCCGACGAAGGCCGGCACCAGGTAGACGTTTTGGGTTGGATCGGCTTCATCAGCCAGTTTGCCGCTTTGTTCGGCCTTGCCGATCACCTTGATGCCATCGCGCAGCCATTGGACCGCGGCGCCGGCAATGAAGATCGAACCCTCAAGCGCGTAGGTCGTCTTGCCGTTCAGCCGGTAGGCAATAGTGGTCAAGAGCCGGTTCTTCGAGCGCACCAGGTCGCCACCTGTGTTGAGCAGCGCAAAACAGCCGGTGCCATAAGTCGACTTCATCATGCCTGGCTCAAAGCAGGCCTGACCGATGGTCGCGGCATGCTGGTCGCCGGCGACACCGAGGATTCTTATCTCGGCGCCAAAGAGATTTTTCTCTGTGATTCCAAAATCATCGGCACAGTCTTTTACTTCAGGAAGCATTTTTGCCGGGATGTTGAGGATAGCCAGCAACTCGTCGTCCCAGGCATTCTCAGCGATGTTGTAGACCAGTGTGCGCGAGGCGTTGGTGGCGTCCGTGGCGTGGACCTTCCCGCCGGTCAGCCGCCAGATCAAAAAGCTGTCGATGGTGCCGGCGAGCAATTCGCCCTTCTCGGCGCGTTTTCTCGCGCCTTTCACCTTGTCCAACATCCAGGCGATCTTGGTGCCGGAAAAATAGGGATCGAGCAGCAGGCCGGTCTTGCGGGTGAACTTTTTCTCCAACCCCTGCTTCCTGAGTTTCTGGCACAGCGGCGCGGTGCGCCGGTCCTGCCAGACAATGGCATTGTGGATCGGCTTGCCGGTCGCCCTGTCCCAGATGACCACGGTTTCGCGCTGATTGGTGATGCCGATCGCGGCCACGTCGGAAGCATTCCGGCCGGCCTTCTTCAGCGCCGCCTTCACGGTCGACACCACACTCGCCCAGATATCTTCCGGATCGTGCTCGACCCAGCCGGAGGCCGGATAGTGCTGGGCGAATTCCTTTTGCCCACTGCCGGCGACCTTCATCTCGCCGTCGAACAGGATCGCCCGGGTCGAAGTCGTGCCCTGGTCGATGGCAAGGATATATCCGGTCATTATGCCTCCCCGCTTAGTCTTTTACACAAACAGGGGAGACGGCAAGATGCCGCCTCCCCCAATGTCACACGGGCGCAGACGCCCGCTTAGAACAATCTTACTTTTGCCAGCTCTTCACCAGTTCGTCGTAATTGATGGTGATCGGCTTTTCCTTCTCGTTCTCGATCTTCAGCTGAGGAGCGAGATTGCCCTTCTTGACCGCGTCGGCGTTCCAGTAGGCGAGGTCATGCTCTTCGGCCATCTTCGGACCGATGTCGCCCTGGATGCCAGCCTTTTCCAGGCGTTCCATGACCTTTTCCTGCTCAGAGCAAAGCGAGTCCATCGCCTCCTGTGCCGTCTTGGCGCCCGACGACGCATCGCCGATCGCCTGCCACCAGAGCTGTGCCAGCTTCGGATAGTCCGGAACGTTCGTTCCGGTCGGCGACCACTGAACACGGGCCGGCGAGCGGTAGAACTCGATCAGGCCGCCGAGCTTCGGAGCGCGTTCCGTGAAGCTCTTGTCCTGGATCGTCGACTCGCGGATGAGCGTCAGGCCGACATGGCTCTTCTTCACGTCGACCGTCTTCGACACCACGAACTGCGCATAGAGCCAGGCGGCCTTGGCGCGATCATCAGGCGTGGACTTGAGAAGCGTCCATGAACCCACGTCCTGATAGCCGAGCTTCATGCCGTCCTTCCAGT
>NZ_RZTC01000081.1:15827-30037 GCF_004023165.1 Mesorhizobium sp. M7A.F.Ca.MR.176.00.0.0
TTCCAGTAGACGCCGTGCGGCGACGGAGCAAAGCGCCATTTCGGCGTGCCGTCCGCGTTCACGACCGGCAGCCCGTCCTTGACGAAGGAGGCGGTGAAGGCGGTGTAAGTGAACATCTGCTGCGCGACCGTGCCTTGCGACGGGACGGGGCCGGATTCGCCGAACGTCATGCCCTGGGCTTCCGGCGGCGCATAGGCCTTCAGCCAATCCAGGTATTTCTGGATCGAATACACGGAAGCCGGGCCATTGGTGTCGCCGCCGCGCGCGACGCACGAGCCGACAGGCTGCGACTTCTCGTTGACCTTGATGCCCCATTCGTCGACCGGAAGACCGTTCGGCAGGCCCTTGTCGCCATTGCCGGCCATGGACAGCCAGGCATCGGTGAACCGCCAGCCGAGCGACGGGTCCTTCTTGCCGTAGTCCATGTGGCCATAGACCTTCTTGCCGTCGATCTCGCGGCCGGTGAAGAACTCGGCGATGTCCTCATAGGCCGACCAGTTGACCGGAACGCCGAGGTCGTAGCCGTACTTGGCCTTGAAATCGGCCTTGTTTTTCTCGTCGTTGAACCAGTCGTAGCGGAACCAGTAGAGATTCGCGAACTGCTGGTCGGGCAGCTGGTAGAGGTCGCCGTCCGGAGCGGTCGTGAACTTGGTGCCGATGAAGTCGGCGAGGTCGAGGTTGGGGTTGGTGACGTCCTTGCCCTCGTTCGCCATCCACTTGGTCAGGCTGCGCGCCTGCTGGTAGCGCCAATGGGTGCCGATCAGGTCGGAGTCGTTGACGTAGGCGTCGTAGATGTTCTCGCCCGACTGCATCTGCGTCTGCAGCTTCTCGACGACGTCGCCTTCGCCGATCAGGTCGTGAGTGATCTTGATGCCGGTGATCGCGGTGAAGGCGGGCGCCAGAACCTTGGACTCATAGCTATGCGTATCGATGGTCTCGGAGACCACCTTGATGTCCATGCCGGCGAAAGGCTTCGCGGCATCGATGAACCATTGCAGCTCGGCTTCCTGGCCGGCGCGATCGAGCGTCGACAAGTCCTTGATTTCGGTATCGAGGAAGGTCTTGGCTTCGTCCATTCCGGCATAGGCCTGGCCTGCTCCCCAGAGCAGGACAAGCGCAGTCGTTGATGTTAAAAATTGCCTTCGCATTTCGTTTCCTCCACTTTTCAGTTTCAAGTGCGATCTGGAGCGGTCGTCGGCACGCGGTCGCTCCAACAGTTTCCCCCTCTATACGTAGCGGAACACGCCGACGGCGTAGACTACGGAGAGAGCGAGAGCCCACCACAGGTTGGGTCCGACAAGACCCAGCCAAGCGAGATGGATAAAGGCGCTGCCGAGCAGCGAAACAAAGAGGCGGTCGCCGCGCGTCGTCTCAAAGCGCAGGACGCCGACCCGGGGATTGCCGCCAGGCGAGGCGTATTCCCAGACCGCCATGCCACAGAGCAGCACCAGGATCGTGATGAAAAAGATCGCCGTTGGCAGCGTCCATGCCATCCAGGTGAGGTTCATGGTCATACCCTCCCCAGGGCGAAGCCCTTGGCGATGTAATTACGGACGAACCAGATCACGAGCGCGCCTGGAAGGATGGTGAGCACGCCGGCGGCGGCGAGCACGCCCCAGTCGAGCCCGGAGGCCGAGACCGTGCGCGTCATGATCGCCGCGATCGGCTTGGCGGCGGTCGTGGTCAAGGTGCGCGCGATCAGCAGCTCGACCCATGAGAACATGAAGCAGAAGAAGCAGGCCACGCCGACGCCGCTGGCGATCAGCGGCATGAAGATTTTCAGGAAGAAGCGCGGGAAGGAGTAGCCATCGATATAGGCGGTCTCATCGATCTCCTTCGGCACGCCGGACATGAAACCCTCGAGGATCCACACCGCCAGCGGCACGTTGAACAGGCAGTGTGCCAGCGCCACCGCGATATGCGTGTCGATCAGCCCGAAGGCCGAATAGAGCTGGAAGAAGGGCAGCGCGAACACCGCCGGCGGCGCCATGCGGTTGGTCAATAGCCAGAAGAAGAGGTGCTTGTCGCCGAGGAACCGGTAGCGCGAGAAAGCGTAGGCAGCCGGCAGCGCCACCGAAACCGAGATCACCATGTTCATGACGACATAGATGATCGAATTGATGTAGCCCTTGTACCAGGACGGGTCGGTGAAAATCACGATGTAGTTGGCCAGGGTCGGGCTCTTCGGCCACAGCGAAAACGCGCCCAGGATCTCCTGATTGGTCTTGAAGCTCATATTGACCAGCCAGTAGATCGGCAGCATCAGAAAGATGATGTAGATCGTCGGCACCAACCACCAGAACCGGGATTCTTCGCCGCGCCGGCGCATCAGCCGCGCAAGCTGGTCCTGCGACAAGGTGCTGGCGAGCCCGTCCGAAACCGCCGTCTCACGCACTCGGTCCTGCCTCGTCGTTCCTTCGTTGGCGCCGCTCATCTCAGCGCTCCGCATCGACATTGGTCATGACGGTGTAGAACACCCAAGACAGCAGAAGGATGATCAGGAAGTAGATGATCGACATGGCGGCCGCCGGCCCGAGATCGAACTGACCGATGGCAATCTTGACCAGGTCTATCGACAGGAACGTCGTCGAATTGCCGGGACCTCCGCCGGTGACGACGAACGGCTCGGTGTAGATCATGAATGAGTCCATGAAGCGCAGCAGCACCGCGATCAGAAGCACGCGGTTCATCTTCGGCAGCTGGATGTAGCGGAACACTGCCCAGCGCGATGCACCATCGATCTTGGCCGCCTGATAGAAGGCATCGGGGATCGAGACCAGTCCGGCGTAGCAGAGCAGAACGACGAGGCTTGTCCAGTGCCAGACGTCCATCAGGATGACCGTCACCCAGGCGTCGGTCGGATCGTTGACGTAGTTGTAGTCGAAGCCGAGCGACGACAGCGTATAGCCGAGCAGGCCGATGTCGATGCGGCCGAACACCTGCCAAATCGTGCCGACGACGTTCCACGGGATCAGCAGCGGCAGAGCCATCAGCACCAGGCAGACCGGCACGCCCCAGCCTTTCTTGGGCATGTTGAGAGCGATGAAGATGCCGAGCGGGATCTCGATGGCGAGGATGGTTGCGGAAAAGATCAGGTTGCGGACCATCGACAGCCAGAAGCGTTCCGACTCCAGGATCTCGGTGTACCAGTCCGAGCCGTTCCAGAAGAAGACGTTGTTTCCGAACGTGTCCTGTACCGAATAGTTGACCACCGTCATCAGCGGGATCACCGCCGAGAACGCCACCAGCAGGAGGACCGGCAGCACCATGAACCAGGCCTTGTTGTTCCAGGTCTTCTCCATCTAGGCCTCCATCTCGACACGCCAGGAATCGGCATAGATGTTGATGCCGGCCGGGTCGAACCGCACCTTCGGATCGGCGGGCAGGGTCTCGTCCTCACCGATCACGGCAGAAATATCGCGGCCTTCGAGCTTGGCGCGCACCACCTTGTGGCGGCCGAGATCCTCGACCTTGCTGACCTGCACGGTCATGCCTTCGCGGCCGAGCCGGACATATTCGGGACGGATGCCGAGCTCGACGGCGCCGCTGGCTGCCTTGGGTGCGCCCGGCAGTTCGATGCGCTGTGAGCCGAGCGTCGCCGTCTTGCCGTCGATTGCCACCGGCATGACGTTCATGCCCGGCGAGCCGATAAAATAACCGACGAAGGTATGGCGCGGGCGTTCGAACAATTCGGCCGGTGTGCCGATCTGCACGATGCCGCCATCATACATGACCACGACCTGCTCGGCGAAGGTCAGCGCCTCGGTCTGGTCGTGGGTCACATAGACCATGGTGTAGCCAAAGCGGCGGTGCAACTGCTTCAGCTGCGAGCGCAGCACCCACTTCATGTGCGGATCGATGACGGTCAGCGGCTCGTCGAAAAGGATGGCGTTGACGTCGGAGCGCACCAGGCCGCGGCCGAGCGAGATCTTCTGCTTCTGGTCGGCGGTCAGGCCCCTCGCCTTCTTCTTCGCCCACGACGCCAGATCGATCATCTCCAGCGTCTCGCGAACCTTCCGATCGACATCGGCTTCCGGCACGCCGCGGTTGCGCAGCGGGAAGGCCAGATTGTCGTAGACGGTCATGGTGTCGTAGATGACCGGGAACTGGAACACCTGCGCGATGTTGCGCTCCTGCGTCGACAAATTGGTCACGTCCTTGCCGTTGAACAGCAACTGGCCGTGCGAGGGGTGCAACAATCCCGAAATGATGTTGAGCAGCGTGGTCTTGCCGCAACCGGAGGGCCCGAGCAGCGCATAGGCGCCGCCGTCCTCGAAGACATGATGCACTTCCCGTAGCGCGAAATCGGCATCCTTCTGCGGGTTCGGCAGGTAGGAATGCCTGACATGGTTGACGTCGATGCGTGCCATCTCTTGCCCTCAAGCCGCCAGCTTCGGCGCAGTCACGGCGCTGCCGTGCTCGTCGAAAACCATGATGTGGCGCGGATCGATGAACACCTCGACCACCTCGTCCGGCTCGAAATGCCTGATACCATGGGTCAGCATGACCCAGCGCGCATCGGCGAAATCGAGATGGATGAAGCTCTCCGATCCGGTGATCTCGGTGATCGTCACCTTGGCGCGCACCGGTACGGCCGCCGCATTGGGCCGATCGAGCGACAGGTGGTGCGGCTGAAAACCGATGGTGTACATGGCATCGGCAATGCCGGAGAGCTCGGCCGGCACCGGCAGGTTCACGCCGCCCTCGAGCAGGAAATCCTCGCCCTTCTTGGCAAGCACGATGGTGTTGAGCGGCGGATCGGAAAACGTCCTGGCTGTCACCAGATCTACCGGCTTGCGGAACACCTCGATGGTCGGCCCGAACTGGGTGATCTTGCCTTGCGAAAGCGTCGCCGTGTTGCCGCCGAGCAGCAGCGCCTCGTGCGGCTCGGTCGTGGCGTAGACGAAGATGGTGCCGGCGGCGGCGAATATCCTGGGCAATTCGGCGCGCAGTTCCTCGCGCAATTTGTAGTCGAGATTGGCGAGCGGTTCGTCGAGCAGCACCAGGCTGGCGTTCTTGACGATGGCGCGCGCCAGCGCGGTGCGCTGCTGCTGGCCACCGGACAGGCTGAGCGGCGTGCGGTCGAGATAGGGCGTCAGCTTGAGAAGAGCCGCGGCTTCACGCACCTGGCTGTCGATCCTGGCCTGCTCGATGCCGGCCACCCGCAGCGGCGAAGCAATGTTCTCATAAACGGTCATCGCCGGATAGTTGATGAACTGCTGGTAGACCATGGCGATCTTGCGCTTCTGCACCGGCACACCGGTGACATTCTGGCCGTCGAACCAGATCGAACCGGAGGTCGGCACGTCCAGGCCGGCCATCAGCCGCATCAGGCTTGTCTTGCCGGAAAGCGTAGGTCCGAGCAGGACGTTGAGCGAGCCGTGCTGGAGCGTCAGCGACACGTCGCTTATATGCTCGACCGCGCCGACCGCCTTGGTGACGTTTCTCAGTTCCAGCATGACGCCTCCTCCCAGGCCTTCCGCATCAGCTCAAACCCCTCTTCATTCGGCAGCCGCGACATGGCGCCGGCTTATGCCGCGCATGAACTCATCGAGCGCCGCCACCTGCTCGCGGCTGAGATGCAGACCGCGCTTGGTCCGGCGCCACAATACATCTTCTGATGTGACGGCCCATTCGTTTTGAACGAGATAGCGCACCTCGGCCTCGTAGAGATCGGCGCCGAAGTTGCGGCCGAGATCGACGTTCGATTTGGCCAGCCCCAGCAGCATCCTCGCGCGGGTTCCATAGAGCCGGGTCAACCGGCGAGCCAGGCGCGCGTCGAGGAATGGATAAGCGGTTTTCAATTTCGCCACTTCGGCATCGAAACCGGTGGCCGGGAAATCGCCGCCCGGCAGCGGCGCGTTTGCCGTCCACGGCTTGCCGCGTTTGCCGAGAAAACTCTCGATCTTTTCCAGCATCGATTCCGACAGCCGGCGATAGGTGGTGATCTTGCCGCCAAAAGCATTGACAATTGGGGCAGCGCCGTCGCCGCCATCGGCCTTGAGCACATAGTCCCGCGTCGCTTCCTGCGCCTTGGAGGCTCCGTCATCATAGAGCGGACGGACGGCCGAATAGGTCCAGACGATGTCCGAGCGCTTGACGGGTTGGGCGAAATATTCGCTTGCCGCGGCGCAGAGGTAATCAATCTCGGTGTCGCTGATCTTCACGTCATGCGGATCGCCGGGATAATCCTGGTCGGTGGTGCCGATCAGTGTGAACTCTTCCTCATAGGGAATGGCGAAGATGATGCGACCATCCTTGTTCTGGAAGAAATAGGCGCGCGGATCGTCGAACTTCCTGGCGATGACAATGTGGCTGCCCTGCACGAGGCGCACATTGTGCACATCGTTGAGCCCGACGACGCCAGACAGCACATGATCGACCCAGGGGCCGGCGGCATTGACCAGCAGTCGCGCCTTGATTTCCTCGGTCTCGCCGGTCTGCAGATCCTCGATCTGGATCGTCCACAGACCGTTTTCGCGGCGCGCGCCGGTCACTTTCGTGCGGGTGCGGACCGTGGCGCCGCGGTCGGCGGCATCACGCGCGTTCAGCGCCACCAGTCGCGCATCATTGACCCAGCCATCCGAATATTCGAAGGCCTTCTTGAACAGCGGCTTCAAAGGCTTGCCGGCCGGATCCTTGGCCATGTCCAGCGTCCGGGTCGCGGGTAGCAATTTGCGCCCGCCAATGTGGTCGTAGAGGAAGAGACCGAGCCTGATCAGCCAGGCCGGACGCAGGCCCTTGGCATAGGGCAGCACGAACCGCATCGGCCAGATGATGTGCGGCGCGTTCTTCCACAAAACCTCGCGCTCCATCAGCGCCTCTCGCACCAGGCGGAATTCGTAGAATTCGAGGTAGCGCAGGCCGCCATGGATCAATTTGGTCGAACCCGAGGAGGTTCCGCTGGCTAGGTCGTTCATCTCGGCGAGAAACACGGAAAAGCCACGACCGACGGCGTCACGGGCAATGCCGCAGCCATTGATGCCGCCACCTATGACGAAAATGTCACGGATCGGAGATGCTTCCACAATTCCTCCAACGATTTCGCATTGCACCATTTTTGGGCTTTTACGAAACCGTGTCGGAATTATTTCGAAATGATAACGAATGTCAAACGAAATATCACGAGCGCGTGATATCGGGCAGAAACCGCCTAGGCGAGCGACGTCTCGATCAACTGAACCTCGGCCTCCTGGCAGATCTTGCGCACTGACGGGATGTCGCAACGATCGGTGATGAAGGTGTTGACCTGCGACAGATGGCCGATGCGCACCGGTGCGGTTCGCTCGAATTTGGTCTGGTCGGAAACCAGGATGACATGCCTTGCATTGGCGATGATCGCCTGCGCCACCTTGACCTCGCGAAAATCGAAATCGAGCAGAGCGCCGTCATGGTCGATGGCGGATGCACCGATCACCGCATAGTCGACCTTGAACTGCCTGATGAAGTCGACCGCCGCTTCGCCGACCACACCGCCATCGGAACCGCGCACAACCCCGCCGGCGATCACCACCTCGATCGAGGGATATATCCGCATCCTATTGGCAACATTGATGTTATTGGTGATGACCATGAGACCGTTGTGATCGAGCAACGCCTTGCTGACCGACTCGGTCGTGGTGCCGATGTTGATGAACAGCGAGGCATTGTCGGGGATCAGCCTGGCGGCCGCACGGCCGATCGCCTCCTTCTCGTCGGCGGCGATCTTGCGTCTCGCCTCATATTCCATGTTCTCGATGCCAGAGGGATACAGCGCGCCGCCATGGATGCGCGAGAGCAGCCGCTGGTCGCACAAATCGTTGAGGTCCTTGCGTATGGTCTGCGGCGTCACATTGAAGTGGGTGGCCAGATCATCGACCAGCACGCGGCCATGATCCTTAGCCATCTGGATAATCTCGGCATGGCGCGGCGACAGATACATAGGCAACCTCCCGTTTTCGTTTTTCTTGTCTATAGTCGAAAACGAAACCGATGAAAAGGCATGAGCCGGCTAATGAAATGCGTGTGATTGCCAAGGTGAATACGAACGCAAACCAGATTGTGCCCGATCAATCCATTGCGCGCGCGATTTCCGTGATGACGGTGAAGGCCGTATCAACATCGGCGGCGGTCGCCTCGAACTGGCCGACCTGGAAGCGGATTGCGATCCTGCCATCGACCTTCGTCTGCGTCAGGTAGATGCGGCCATCGTCGTTGATCGCATTGACCAGGCGCAGATTGTGCTCGTCCGCATCAGTGCCAGCTGCAGCCTTGTGCCGGAACGAGAAGAGCGACAGCATCGACTCGCTGACGATCTCGAAATCCGGCTCCCTTGCCAGCCGCGCCGCCAGCGCTTCGCTCCACCCGACATGATTGCGGATCATCGTGCGCAGATTTTCCAGGCCATGGGCGCGCAGCAAGAACCACAATTTCAGCGCGCGGAAGCGCCTGCCGAGCGGCACCGACCATTCGGAATAGTTGATGATGCCGTCGTGACCGTGCGTCTTCAGATAATCCGGCTTGATGGCCAGCGTCCTCACATGGCTTTCGGGATCGCGCAGAAACTGGATCGAGCAGTCGAACTGCGCGCCCAGCCATTTGTGCGGATTGAAAACGATGGAATCGGCGCCTTCAACGCCTGTCCAGAAATGCCGATACTCCGGACAGATCATCGCCGATCCCGCCCATGCGGCGTCCACGTGATGATAAAGCCCATGCCGCCGCGCCACCTCGGCAACCGCCGCAATGTCGTCGGTGCCGCCGGTGCTGGTGCCGCCGACGCAAGCGATGATGCCGGCCGGCAGCATGCCGGCTTCCCTGTCGGCGATGATTGCCGCCTCGAGTGCCGCCGTATCCATGGCGCGAAAGCGGCCGGCGACGGGAATGCGCACGAGATTGTCCTCGCCTATGCCGGACACCCAGATCGCCCGGTCAATCGAAGTATGCACCTGGTCGGAGGAGTAGATGCGCAGCCGCGCCTGCCCTGCCAGGCCTTGTCTGTTGCCTTGCCAGTCGAGCGCCCGTTCGCGCATGGTCAGCACCGCGGCCAACGTCGCCGATGAGGCTGAATCCTGGATCACCCCGGCGAACCCATCGGGCAGACCGAGCGCCTGGCGCATCCAGTCGACGGTGCGCGTTTCGAGTTCGGTCGCTGCCGGCGACGTCTGCCACAGCATGCATTGCGCGGCCATCGCCGAAACCAGATATTCCGCCACCACCGAGACCGGCGCCGCATTGGCCGGGAAATAGGCGAAGAAGCGAGGATGCTGCCAATGCGTCATTCCCGGCAGGATCTTCTCTTCGAAGTCGGCGAAGATCCGGTCCATCGGTTCGGCGTCTTCGGGCGGCGAAACCTCAATGCCTCGGAAAATGTCGCCAGGCTCGACCAGCGGCCGCACCGGCCGCTCGCGCAGCGTATTGCGGTAGTCGGCGCCCCAGTCGGCGGCGCGCCGCGACCATTGCCGGAAATCATCGTTGTTCATCCTGTCCTCCCGACATGATCGACCGCCACCATCCATCGCGGCTGGTCTCTTATAATTAACGCGTGAAATAGATGCAACCGACAACGGATGCCGCACGCCTCAGCCCGGGAAATCCGGCAGGCTGGCAAAGGCCGTCTTCAGCGCATTCGACCAGCCGTCGGAGATCGTGCGGTAATACTGGTCGTCCTGGCCGATCCGCTTCTTCAATCCGACCTTGAAGGCGTCCTTCTCCAGGAACAGCAGGTCGAGCGGCAAGCCGACGGACAGGTTCGACTTCAACGTCGAATCGAACGACACCAAAAGCAGCTTCACCGTCTCGGCGAGGCTCATCGTCTTTTCGTAGGCGCGGATGATGATCGGCTTGCCGTATTTGGTCTCGCCGATCTGGAAAAACGGCGTGTCATCGGTCGATTCGATGAAATTGCCTTCGGGATAGATCATGAACAAGCGCGGCTCGCTGCCCTTGATCTGGCCGCCGAGGATGAAGGAGGCATTGAAATAGGAATCCGCCTTCTCGCCGGCGGCCGACGAATTGGCGATGACCTCCTTGACCGTGTCGCCAACAATGCGGACCGTTTGGTACATCGACGGCGTTTCGAGCAGCGTGGAATGTCTTTCGGAGATCGCCTTGGTGCGCTCGTCAAGCAGGCTGACCACGGCCTGCGTCGTCGCCAGGTTGCCCGCCGACATCAAAACGATGACGCGCTCGCCCGGCTCTTCCCAGACATGCATCTTGCGAAAGGTGGAGATGGAATCCATGCCTGCATTGGTACGCGTGTCCGACATGAACACGAGCCCGCGATCGATCTTCAGGCCAACGCAATAGGTCATGGAATCTCTTCTAGAGCAATTCCAGGAAAAGTGTGAAGCGGTTTTCCGTCCGGAATTGCGTTAAAACAAGGGGATAGAGCGGTTCGGCGTTTCCTTGAAACGATGAATCGCTCGGCAGCAATCTTGCGAGGATTACTGCTCCACCGTGACGGTGACCGCAAGCTGTTCTTCCGCCTGTCCCAGCCGAATTCCCGACACCGGCGTGGCGTCGCGGTAATCGCGGCCCGTTGCCACCTTTACATAACGCTCGTCGGGTGAAATGCCATTGGCGGCATCGAAGGCAACCCAGCCGAGACCCGAAACATGCGCCTCGGCCCAGGCATGGCTGGCCGCCTGCTCGACCGTGGCTTCCAGCATCAGATAGCCGCTGACATAGCGGGCCGGAAAGCCCATGGCACGCGCCGCGGCGGCAAAGATATGGGTGTGATCCTGGCAGACCCCGGTTTTCAGCGCCAAGGCTTCCTCCGCCGGCGTCGTCGCACTGGTGGTGCCGGGCGTGTAGACAACGCGCTCGCCGATGACAGCCATCAGCCGGTGCAGCCTTTCGATGTCGCTGCCCTTGCCGACCGATGCGGCGAGTTCGCGGATACCGCTGCCGATCACCGTCAATGGCGTCTCATGGCTGTACAGCCAGAGCGGCGTAAAGCCCTGGTGCGGCCCCGAGACACCCGCGGTGTCGCGTGTCACCACTTCGCCTGATGCTTCCACCGTGATGAAGTCGCGCTCGCCCTCGACGCTTAGCAGCCTTGTGTCATTGCCGAAATGGTCGACAAAGCGAACTTCTTCGCGCGCGCCTTCGATGGTCAAGGCCCAGGACAGAACGGTCTGCGTCGACCCGCTGACTGGAAGCAGCCGCAGCCGCTGCAACAGATAGTGGACCGGCGCATCGTAGCGGTATTCGGTCCTGTGGGTGATCTTCAGCCGCATGCTTTTATTCCGTTCGTGAGCCTGATCTCCGGACAAACGGTTTCGTTTGTCTGAGAAAACCGGCTCCCACCTTTCGGGACCATGCTCAATTGAACCGGTAATCTTGTGCGATCTCTTCGCCCAGCTTGGTGTTGTCGCGAATGAAATTGGCCAGGAACTCATGCAGCCCGGCGTCGAATATGCCCTTGATCGACCCGGCTCTCAGCATTGTCTGCGTCTTCTCGGCCGTTGCGTGGCAGGCATGGCGTTCGCCGTAATCGTCGCCGAGGAATTTCAGGTGCTCCGACAGGAAGCGATAGCAGAACATCAGCGAACGCGGCATGCGGACATTGAGGATCAGATAGTCGGCAATGTTGGTCGGCTTGTAATCGGCGTCGTAGACCCAACGGTAGGAGCGATGCGCCGAGACCGAACGCAGGATCGATTCCCACTGATAATTGTCGAGCGTCGAGCCGACCCAGGAGATCGACGGCAGCAGCACATAATATTTCACGTCGAGGATGCGCGCCGTGTTGTCCGCGCGCTCGACATAGGTGCCGAGCTGCGAGAAGTCGAAGATTTCGTTGCGCAGCATGGTGCCGTAGAACGAGCCGCGGATCAGCGCCGTCTCGCGCTTGATGGCGTCGAGTACGCTGGGCAGGTCGCGCTCGTCGATCGGCTTGGCCAGCATCCGCTTCAGCGACATCCAGGCTTCGTTGATGCTTTCCCAGGTTTCGCGCGTCAGCGCGGTACGCACCATGCGGGCATTGTTGCGGGCCGTCTCGATCGACGCCATCGTGCTCGACGGGTTCGACGTGTCGCGCAACAGGAAGTCGGCGACGTTGGCCGCGGTATAGTCAGAATATTTCTGGCTGAAGGTGACGTCGGAACCGGCGCTGAGCAGCACCGAATTCCACTCTTCCGAGGCACTCTGGGTACGAGTCAGCGCCATGCGCAAACCGGCATCGACCAAGCGCGCCATGTTCTCCGCCCGCTCGATATAGCGATTCATCCAGTAAAGCCCGTTGGCGGTGCGGCCTAAAAGCATCATCGTGCCCCGATTTCGAGCGAATAGCGAATAGTGAGTAGCGAATAGGGGAAAATCAGCTTCATGATTTTTGTTGCAAACTCCTGATCATGGAACGTAGCATTTTCCCGATCTCATCGGCCTTGCTAAGCAAACGCACCACCTCTGCTTCAACCATCAACCCTACTTTTTCAGACAAGATCAGGTGTGTTTCCAACTCTTTGAGAGATCCCTGCGCCATGCGCAGAAATTGAATGAATGATCCCGTACTCTCCCGCCCATGCCCTTCGGCGATGTTTGCTGCAATTGATACGGAAGACCGCCGCATCTGAGAGGTCATCCCGTAGATTTCGCTGCTTGGAAAGGCTTTGGTTACCGAATAGCAATCCACCGCCAACTCGACGGCCGCTTTCCAAACAATTAGGTCCCTGTAAGAATTGATCGCCGTCTTGCTGCCCTCCTTCCCCTATTCGCTACTCACTATTCGCTATTCGCTTTAATCATCCAGCACCCAAGTATCTTTCGTCCCGCCGCCTTGCGAGGAATTCACGACCAGCGAGCCTTCCTTCAGCGCGACACGCGTGAGGCCGCCCGGCACGATCTGGATGCGATCGGAGACCAGCACATAAGGCCTGAGATCGACATGGCGCGGCGCCAGCCCCTTTTCCGTCAGGATCGGGCATGTCGACAGCGCCAGCGTCGGCTGGGCGATGTAATTCGAAGGTTTTGCCTGGAGTTTCTTGGCAAAGGTCTCGCATTCCTTCTTGGTCGCAGCCGGCCCGACCAGCATGCCGTAGCCGCCGGAACCATGGACTTCCTTGATCACCAGCTCGTCGATGTGTTCGAGCACGTATTTCAGGCTGTCCGGCTCCGAGCAGCGCCAGGTCGGAATGTTGCCCAGGATCGCCTTGCGTCCGGTGTAGAATTCAATGATCTCGGGCATGTAGGAATAGATCGCCTTGTCGTCGGCGATGCCGGTGCCAGGCGCATTGGCGATGGTGATGTTGCCGGCCCGATAGACATCCATGATACCGGGTATGCCAAGTGCGGAGTCCGGCCGGAAGGTCAGCGGATCGAGGAAGGAATCGTCCACGCGCCGGTAGAGGACATCGATCTGCTTGTAGCCTTCCGTCGTGCGCATCGCGACATGGCCATCTACGACGCGCAGGTCCTGGCCTTCGACCAGTTGCACGCCCATCTGGTCGGCGAGGAAGGCGTGTTCGAAATAGGCGGAGTTGAAGCTGCCGGGCGTCAGCACCGCAATGGTCGGCGCACCTTTGGTGCTTTGCGGCCGCACCGCCGCCAGCGACTGGCGCAGAAGCTGCGGGTAGTTTTCCACCGGCCGCACCTTGATCTTCTGGAACAGCTCGGGGAACAGCTGCATCATCGTTTCGCGGTTCTCCAGCATGTAGGAGACGCCCGACGGTGTGCGCGCATTGTCCTCCAGCACGTAGAATTCGTCCTCCGAGATGCGGACGATGTCGACGCCGATGATGTGGGTGTAGACGCCGGCCGGCGGCCTTACCCCGATCATCTCCGGCAGGAATGCCTCGTTCCTGGCGATCAACTCCCTGGGAACGCGCCCTGCCCGCAGGATTTCCTGGCGATGGTAGATGTCGTCGAGGAAGGCGTTCAGCGCCTGCACGCGCTGCTCTATGCCTTGCGTGAGGCGGCGCCATTCATTGCCTGAAATGATGCGGGGAACGATATCGAACGGGATCAGCCGCTCAGAAGCTTCCTGCTCGCCATAAACGGCGAAGGTGATGCCGGTCTTGCGGAAGACGCGTTCGGCGTCCTGCATCTTCTCGGTCAGCCTGGCTGGATCCTGCTCCTTCAGCCAGCGATCATAAGCCGAATACGGTCTTCTCAATCCGGAGACTTCCGGAAGCATTTCATCGAACGCTGCCAATCGCATACTCCCCTGTGACGCCATTTCACTGGCGTCGCCGGAGAAAATCAAGCGCAATCGGTGATTTGGGAGATAC
>NZ_RZTC01000082.1:0-3925 GCF_004023165.1 Mesorhizobium sp. M7A.F.Ca.MR.176.00.0.0
TGGCGTTCCCTGGAACACCCCTCATCCGTCGCCTTCGGCGACACCTTCTCCCACAAGCGGAGAAGGGGGAGCTTTCCACAGCTTGCTTGACAACGATCCACCTTTGTTCTTTATTTGTTCCAATCTATCAGCAACTGCGGATGTGCGGTCGATGGAAACGACAGCCACCATCCTGCATGCCGATCTCGACGCTTTCTACGCCTCGGTCGAGCAGTTGCTCGATCCGTCGCTGCGCGGCAAGCCGATCGCGGTGGGCGGCGGTGTCGTGCTCGCCGCTTCCTATGAGGCCCGCGCCTTCGGCGTGCGCGGCGGCATGCCGGGGCGCAAGGCGCGTGAGCTGTGCCCGCAGCTGATCTTCGTCGGCGGCAATTTCAGCCACTACCAGCGGCTGGGCGACGCGGCGATCAAGGTGCTCGACGATTTTACCCCGGTGGTCGAGCGCATCTCCATCGACGAGGCGTTTGCCGACGTCGCCGGCTGCACGCATCTGTTCGGCTCGCCGCAGGAGATCGCAACGACCATCCGCCGCCGCGTGCGGGCCGAACTCGGCCTGCCGATCTCGATCGGCGTAGCACGCACCAAGCATCTGGCCAAGATCGCCTCGCAGGTGGCCAAACCGGATGGGCTGGTGGTGGTCGACCCCGGCAGCGAGCTCGCTTTCCTGCACGACCTGCCGGTCGGGCTGATGTGGGGCGTCGGCCCGGCGACCAGGGCGAGGCTGGCGGAAATCGGCGTCGAGACCATCGGCCAGCTGGCCAGGACGCACAGCGGCGCGCTGACACGGCTGCTCGGTCCCGCCGCCGGCGAAAAGCTCGCCGCCTTGTCATGGAACCGCGACCCGCGAAAGCTCGAAACGCATAGCCGCGCGCATTCGGCCGGCGCCCAATCGGCGCTGGGCCAAAAACCCGCCGTAGCGCGGATCATCGTGCCCACTCTGCTGCATCTGGCCGACCGTGTCGCCAGCCGGCTGCGCGCCAAGGCGCGGCCCGGCCGCACGGTGACGGTACGCGTGCGCTTTGCCGATCTCAGCGCCGTCACGCGCTCGATCACGCTTGACCAGCCGATCTCGGCGACCGCGATGCTGGCCGAGATCGCCGGCGATCTGGTGCGCGGCGTCCTCGCCGACAACCCCCACGAAAGAACGATCTCGCTGCTGGCGATCTCGGTGTCGTATCTTGAGGAAAGCTTCGAGCTGCAGCTCGAACTGCCGCTCGGCCTCGCCGACGAGAAACGCCGGCCGGGCACCCGAAAAGGCCTGGCACGCTTCGACGCCGACCGCGCCATCGACAAGATCCGCGAACGCTTTGGCAAACAGGCGGTGGGCTACGGCACGGTGGCACTGGAGGCCGCGCGCTCCGTGCCCGACGAATTCAGGGAGCTGGCGGAGAAGGAGCTTTGAGGCCAGGGCAAGGCTATGGGCCGGTACGCGAGTAGCGATGGACCCGGATGCCACTAGAGCTTGTCCCGTGCCAGGGCTCGCAGGCTATGCCGCATGGTCGGCATCGTGAGTCGGCCAATAGCCAGGTTCGCCCCTATGCGCAGAGGCGAGGCCAACGGCACGGGCGGCAGTGCAGTTCGGGAATGCCGCAAGGCGCCTCAGCACCGAGAGAGATGTATCAAACCGAATGCCGATGAAGCCATAGATGATATAGCCCGACAACAGAATGAACGGCGCAAACAAGGCCACCCATCTCAGCCTGCCAAGGCGGCGACGGTGATAGGGTGAAGGCCGTCGCAAGAATGGCAGGAGCATTCCCCGCCAACTCCCCGGTTGGAGTGCCCGAACCAGACTAGCGTCACCCAGGTACAGTAGCAATAACGGTCATCTCCGAACGGTTTCCTGCGTTTAGAGCGCGGCTATTGGATAGCGAAACGCCAGTTCTATGCCTCGCCGTCCCAGTACCGCCTCACCGCTCCCATGTCGAAAATGCCGTCGCGCCGGCGCAAGGCGTCGACCGCCATCTTGTTGGAATCGGGATAGACGCAGACCTCGTTGGGATTTTTCTCGCCGATCATCAGATAGCGGCACGGTTCCGTACCGCTGTTGAGGAAGGAATGCCCGACCGCCAGGCCGGCGGGAAAGCAGACATAATCGCCGGCCTTCATCTCGTGACGCTCCTCGCCAAGCAGCAGCGTCACCTGCCCTTCCAGGATCAGCGCGTGCTCCTCTTCGAGCATGTGGTAGTGCCTGGGCGCCAGGCGCATGCCGGGGGCCGGCGCCTCGATCAGCATGCCGACATGATAGTCTGGTCGTCCCAAAGCCGCATAGGTCAGATGCCTGGACCGGCCGCCGAACCGCGGGCCTTCGCCCTCGACCTTCCATTCGACGGCATCGCTGGCGACAGGCGGGATCGGCACGGCTGGGGGTTTGGTGATACCGGGCATCACATCCGACGGCAGCGGATCGCCGGCGGCAAGGCCGGTGTTCTCGCCGTCCCAGTAAGTTCGGGTTGCCGAGAGGTCGAAGATCGCGCGCCTGCCCAGCGCCCGCACCAGGACCTTGTTGGAGGCGGTATAGACGACCACGTCATTCGGGTTGCGCTCGCCGACGATGACATAGCGGCACGGCGCGTCGCCGGTGTTGATGAGGCAATGCCCCGCCGCAGCACCAGCCGGAAAGCAGATGTAGTCGCCGGCCTTCATGGCGTAGGCAGCGTCGCCGACATAAGCGGTCAGCATCCCTTCGAGGATGAAGACATGCTCTTCCTCGAAAATATGGTAATGCGCCGGCGACGTCTGCTTGCCCGGCGGCAGTTCCTCGATCGCCACGCCGACATGGTGGTTTTCGCCGAGGGCGGCCTGCGACAGATGCCGGTAGCGCACACCGAAGCGCGGCACATCGGACCATTCCGTCCATGGCACGCTGTCCGATGCGAATGGCACGGGCGCTTTATCGTCTGCCATAGGGCCTCCCTGGTCCTGTCCCCCTGCCCTCGTCGCACTGCCATGCTGCTAGAGGATCCACGACAGGACAAAGCTGCCAGCTTCCGGCTAAACCGCCAAGCGGTGTTCGCGACGCTCCTGACAAAGCCAGACAGGAATCGCTCGCTTCAACCCCTGATCGCCTTGCTGGCCTGCTGCAGCAGCTCGAATGCCGCGAAGCGCTTGGCGTGCCAGCCGGCCAGCGTGGCATCGGGATGATAGACCTCGCCGAGTTCCGACATGCCGGCCATCGCCCCCGTCAGATCCTTGTAGGCACCGGCGGCGACCGCGCCCAGCATCGCCGAGCCGAGCAGCACCGGTTCCGGCGAGGTCGAGGCCACCACCACCATGCCTGTGGTATCTGCAAGCAGCTGGCGCACCAGCGGGCTTTGGCCGGCGCCGCCGCTGACGACGATGGTGTCGACGGGAATGCCCTTGTCATGCTCGGCCCGCACGATCTGGCGCGCGCCATAGCCCAGCCCGCAGACCCCGGCGACATAGAGCCCGACCAGGCTGTCGAGGCTGGTGTCGAGATCGAGCCCGGCGATCAGCGCTCGCGCGTCCGGGTCGGCGAAAGGTGCGCGGTTGCCGAGAAACTCCGGCACCACATGGATACCGCCGACCAGCGCCGGCGTCGCTGCGGCCCCGTTGCGGCCTTGCGCCTGCAATGACAGCCAGGCGCTGAGGCTGAGCCCCTCGGCTTGCGCCTTGGCGGTCGCTTCGCCAGCCGCGGGATGCATGCGCACCAGATGGTCGATAGCAGCACCGGCTGCCGACTGGCCGCCCTCGTTCAGCCACAGGCCCGGCACCATGGCCGAGAAATACGGACCCCAGACGCCGTCGACGAAGGCCGGCACCGCGGTCGACGACATGGTGCAGGCCGAGGTGCCGAAAACATAGGCCATGCGCGACAGAACGCTGCCGAACTCGCCGCGCGCACCGACCGTACCGACGCCACCGGCATGCGCATCGATCAGGCCGGCCGCTACCGCGATGCCGGGGA
>NZ_RZTC01000082.1:3959-29793 GCF_004023165.1 Mesorhizobium sp. M7A.F.Ca.MR.176.00.0.0
GGTCAGCCCGCTGCCAAGTGCGGCACCCGCCGGCACGATCTGCGTGCCGATGCGCGCGAATGCCTCGTCGGCCAGGCTCCCTAGTCCGATGGTGCGGAAATAGGCCTCGTCCCAGCGGCTTTCATGCGCCAGATAGGTCCATTTGCAAGTCACCGTGCAGACCGAGCGGGCAAGGCTGCCGGTCGCCCGCCAGGTGAGGAAATCGGGGAGGTCCATGAACTGCCAGGCGGCGTTGAACGTGTCGGGCAGGTTTTCGGCCAGCCAAAGGAGTTTCGGCGTTTCCATCTCCGGCGATATGACGCCGCCGACATAGTTCAGCACCGCCTCGCCGCTGCGGTTGATGCGGCGCGTCTGCTCGACCGCGCGGTGATCCATCCAGACGATGATGTTGCGTTCCGAATTGCCGGATCTGCTCACCGGCAGCGGCACGCCGCCCTCGCCCAGCACCACCAGCGAACAAGTGGCGTCGAACCCGATGCCGGCGATCGCCTCGGGCGCCACGCCCGATTGAGCGACCGCTTCCCGCGTGGCCGCGCACACCGCCCGCCAGATGTCGTTGCTCGACTGCTCGACAATGTCGCCGGCCTCGCGCCAGACCTCGATATCGCGCTTGGCAGAGGCGAGCATGTTTCCAGTGTGGTCGAACACCCCGGCCCGCGCGCTGCCGGTGCCGACGTCGATGCCGAGATAATGGGGCATGTGAAACCTTCGGTTTGGCGAGTAGCGAGTAGCGAGTAGCGAGTAGCGAGTAGCGAGTAGGTAGGTCGTTGGATTCTTCCCTATTCGCTACTCCCTATTCCCTATTCGCTTAGAGATCATTGCTCTGCGGCAAAATCACCAGATCGCGGATCGTCACGTTGCGCGGGCGGGTCAGCATGAACATCACCGCTTCGGCCACTTCGCGCGGCTGCATCAGGCCACCGGCGGCGAGTTCTTCCTCGAGCTTGGCCTTCGGCCAGTCGTCGACCAGCGCCGTCACCACCGGGCCGGGCGCCACCGCACCGACGCGCAGGCCGTGCTTGGCGACCTGCCGGCGCACCGTGTGGACGAAGGCCTGCACGGCGTGCTTGGAGGCCGTGTAGATCGGCTCCCAGACCACCGGAACCAGTCCGGCGATCGAACTGGTGACGATGACGTCGCCCGTCTTGCGCTCGATCATGTGCGGCAGCACCGCCTGGATCGAGCGGAAGCAGGCATTGATGTTGAGGTTGAGCATCCGGTCCCAGGCGTCGGGATCGCCGGTCGCCACCTCGCCGCCGACATAGGCGCCGGCATTGGCATGGAAGATGTCGAGCTGGCCGGCCTTCTCCAGAATCTGCGGCATCATGGTGGCGACGCTGGCCGGCTGCATCAGGTCGATGACCAGCGGGATCGCCTTGGGGCCGAGTTCGGCGCAGAGCTTGTTCAGCGTCGCCTCGGCGCGGTCGACCAGCACCACGGTGGCGCCGGACGCCAGCATGTGCCTGGCGCATTCGAGGCCGATGCCTGATGCCGCGCCGGTGACGGCGGCAACTTTTCCGGACAGTTTTTCGCTCATGTCTTGCTTCCTGTTGATGGGTTCAGGCCCGGCCATGGGAGACACGCGAGCGGCGTGCCAGCGAGTCGACGATGACCGCGATGGCAAGCACGGCGCCGGTGATCATGTACCGAAGCGACGAGGACAGATCGAGCAGCGTCAGGCCGCTGGCGATCGACTGGATGACGATGATGCCGAGCAGCGCCGAATACGCACTGCCGCGACCGCCGAACAGGCTGGTACCGCCTATGACGGCCGCCGCGATGGCGTTGAGGTTGACGTCGCCGGTGCCGGCCTGCTGGCTGGCCGAGGCCAGGCGGGCCGCCGACAGCACGCCGCCGAAAGCGGCCAGCATCGAGCACAGCACGAAGGCGCTCGAATAGATCAGCCGCACATTGATGCCGGCGCGCCTTGCCGCCTCGCGGTTGCCGCCGACCGCCGACATCGAGCGGCCCCATTTGGTCCGCGTCAGCGCGTAATGCATTGATATGACCAGGCCGACGAACAGGCCGAACATCCACGGAATGCCGCGCGCCTGGTTGAGATAGAAGACGATGAGTTCGAGGATGACCGTGATCACGACCGCGCGCGTGACGAGCCCGCCGGTCGACGGCGCCGACAGGTTGGCGGCGCGGCGGCGCGCGACAGTGCGCAGGCCGGTGACCAGCATGACGATACCGGGCACGGCCGCCAGAGCGAACGAGACGAACTTCGGCATCATCAGCAGCTGGCCGAAATTCACCAGGTTCGAGCCGTAGGGCAGATTGATCGAGCCGGTCGAGCCGAGAATGTAGAGCTGCAGGCCAAGCACCGCCAGCAGACCGGCCAGCGTCGAGACGAAGCTCGGCATGCCCAGCCGGTTGAACAGCAGCGCGTAGAGTGCGCCGATAAAGCCGCCGACGGCGACAGCGGCCAGAATGGCGAGCGCCACCGGCCAGCCCTGGTTGACCCACAGCGTACCGACCATAGCCGAGGCAAAGCCGCTGATCGAACCGACAGACAGGTCGATTTCGCCGACCATCAAAACGCAGACGATGCCGAGCGCGATGACTCCCACGGTGGAGCAATCGAACAGCAGATTGACCAGATTGCTTGATGACAAGAAGATCGGGTTGATGCTGGCAAACACCGTCCAGATGATGACCAGCCCGACGATGACCGGCAGCGAGCCGAGATCGCCTGAGCGGACCCGGTCGAAGAACCTGCGGATGGCGCCGCCGATCCCCGCCTCGTGCTTGACGCGCACATCGGCGCGGTCGAGCTGCGGCGGCACGGGGGCGGCCTGTTCGGCTTCGCGGCTCATGGGCGTGGCTCCTGGGTTCGGTCTTGCCTGGCCTGTCTCCGCTCGGCGCGCCGCGATACCGAATTGTTCGACGCGCCGGTGATGGCGCTGACCAGTTCCTGGTTCGAGGCATCGGGGGTGAAGATGCCGTTGTTGCGGCCAAGCCGCAGCACGACGATGCGGTCGGCGACGGCGCGCACGTCTTCCATATTGTGGCTGATGATGACGACGCCGAGGCCGCGGTCGCGCACGCGCTCGATCAGGTTGAGCACTTCCGCCGTCTGCGCCACGCCGAGCGCCGCCGTCGGCTCGTCGAGCAGGATGAGCTTGGGTTCGAGCAGCAGCGAGCGGGCGATCGCCACCGTCTGGCGTTGGCCGCCCGACAACGAAGCGACCACTTCGCGCACGCTTGGGATACGCGCCGATAGCTCGTTGAGCAGCGTCCAGGCGCGCACTTCCATCGCCACCTCGTCCAGCCGCAGCGGGTTGAGCTCACGGCCGAGAAAGATGTTGGCGACGATGTCGAGGTTCTCGCACAGCGCCAGATCCTGGAACACGGTGGCTATGCCGAGCGTCAGCGCCGCACTCGGATCTGCAAGCGTCACCTGTTGGCCGCGATAATTGATGGTGCCCGAACTCGGCTGATGCACGCCGGCCAGGATCTTGACCAGGGTCGACTTGCCGGCGCCATTGTCGCCGACCAGCGCCACCACCTCGCCAGCATGGACATCGAGATCGATGTCGGTGAGCGCCGAAACGGCGCCGAAATTCTTCGAAACGCCGCGCAGGCTGAGCACCAGCTCGCCTGCCGGAACCGGTTCGTCCGGGGTATCGATCATGCCAGGAAGCCTTTCAAAACCGGTTCAAATGTCGGATGAGCGCTGCCTGGCCACCGCACGGTGGCCAGGCAGCGGAGCGGGCAAGGGTCGCGGTCAGTTCCCGATGCCCAGCTTCTTGCAGCCTTCCGCGTAACGATCGACGCAGAGTTCGGCCGCGGTGTTGATCTTCTTGTCGATGATCTCGGCCTTCAGGTTTTCCTGCGTCACCACGGCCGGCGTGAACAGCTGCGAGGGCGTGTCGTACAGCGTCATCTCGGCCTTCGGCGTCTCGCCCGAAAGCAGCTTGATGGCGATGTTGGCGGCGGCCGCCGCCACGATCTCGCTCGGCTTGGAGATGGTGTTGTACTGGTCGCCGGCGATGATCAGCTGCAGTGCCGCGATCGTCGCGTCATTGCCGGTCACCGGCGGCACCGGATCGACGCCGGCCGCCTTGAAGGCCGCGATGGCGCCGCCGCCGGTGCCGTCATTGGCCGCAACCACGCCGAGGATTTTTGGTCCGAAGCGGGTGATCTGGCCGCCGGCCCATTGCTGCGCCTTCGGCGGCGCCCATTCCGGCGTGTCGTATTCGGCCAGGATCTTGTAGCCACTGTTGTCGAGGCCGGCATGGATGCCCTTCTTGATCAGGCCGGCCGCCGCGTCGGTCGGCGAGCCGTTGATCTGCAGCACACCGCCGCTGGCCGGATCGACCTTCAGCGCCTTCAGGTGCTCGACCAGCGAGTCGGCGATGGCCTTGCCGATGCCTTCATTGTTGAACGACACATAGAAATCGGCCGGCGCTGTCGGGATCGGCCGGTCATAGGCGATGACCTTGATGCCCTGGCTCTGCGCCAGCTTGACCAGCGAGGCGGCGGCGGTCGAGTCGACCGGGTCGAGCACGATCGCCTTGGCGCCCTGCGAGATCACCGAGTTGAACTGCTGCTGCTGGCGCGAGGCGTCGGCATCGGCGTTCTGGTAGAGCACCTTGCAGCCCGGGCACAGCTTCTTCATCTCGGCGGCGAAGCCGGGATAATCATGCTGCTCGTAGCGGGTCGAGGCCTGGTCGGGCATCAGGAAGGCCACGGTGGCGTCGGTGACTTCGGCGGCCATGGCGGTGCCAGCCAGCAGCGACAGCGCAAGGGCTGCCATGCCGGCGGACTTGCCAGCGGACTTCAATGAAGATGAAAGTTTGGTCATTCGGTCTTCTCCGTTTCTGGATATGGTTGTAAGAAGGTCGTTGACTGCTTTGGTGTGGAGACACGCCTCCGCCCTCGCCCCAAACTGCAATTGGGAATTAGGGTCCGGCGCCGGCCTTTCGAGTCCGCGCCTACATCCTCCGCTAAGCGGAGGAAATTTGAGACAAGTGTGCTCCATCGCGAACCGCTCCACGCGGCTCACGTCGTCATGCAAAAGAAAAATTCCTCCCTTGGTTCCTCCCTGGCTCCTCCGTTAAGCGGCTTTTCCCGCGTTGATGTTGTCGGCCAGCAGGCGCCTGAAGCGCGAGGGCGGCATGCCCTTCTCCGCCAGGAACTGCCGGTTGAAATTGGACAGATTGTTGAAGCCGACCTCGTAGCAAATGTCGGTGATCGAGGCCTGCTCGTCGCTCATCAGGATCTGGCAGGCGAGGTTGATGCGCAGCCGCTTCACATACTGCACCAGCGACATGCCCGTGTGACGGCGAAACGAGCGCGAGAACGCACCGGTCGACTGGCCGGCGATGGCGGCGAGATCCGCCTCGTCGAACAACTGCGTCAGGTTCTCCCTGATATAGGCGAGCGCCTTGTTCATGCCGGCGGTCATGTAGCCGGAGGGATCGGGCCGGTAGCTGGCGCTGGCCAAAAGCTGGAATTCCTGGGCGCGGCTGAGCAGGCCGGCGATCATCATGAACAGTTCGATGCGGCGCACGCCTTGCGCCTGCATCATCTCTTCCATCAGCGGCGCCAGCGCCTTGCTGGTGCGGCTGGAAAACAGCACGCCGCGCCGCGACGCCTCGAGCAGAGCCGCAAGTCCCGCCAACTCCGGCAGCACATGCATGGCATCGCCGATGAAACTTTCGGAAAACTGAATGATGCGGCCGCGCAGCGGGATCGAACTGTCCCTAGGGATATCGCTGACCCAATTGTGCGGCAGGTTCGGTCCGGTCAGCACCAGATTGCCCGGCTCGAACTCGCCGATGAAGTCGCCGACGAAATAGCGGCCGTTGGTGAAGATCACCTGATGCAGTTCATATTCGGGATGGAAGTGCCAGCGCACCGTGTGGAAGGGGTAGCCGTGCGACCACGCCTTGAAGGACTCACCGCGTCGTATCTGGACAACTTCCAGGTCCGGTTCCATGTCCGTTTCCTCCCGGGCCGGCACGGATATCTGCCGCGTTCGGCCTAATTCCCTAACCCGGCCGAATTGGTTTCGGCTCTGCATTTCAAGAGCCAAGGTACCGGCTCATGACAACAGGCGCCACCACGATTCAAGACAACGGATGATACTTTTTTAACCGGGAGGCGGCGCTCAGAAGCGCTATTCGGGCAGAACAGGTCAGTCTTGCTGACGCGTTCGCTCAATTGACCAACGAGGATGCCGCCCGCCCGGAAAGGAATTCCGGCGTCTCCGTGGTCGCCTGGCCTATCGCAAGAACAGCGTGTTCAGGCGCTGTTGCAGCGCCGTCATCGTCAGTTCACCTCGTGCGCAGCGCACCACCGGCCGCCGTCGCGAGCGGCGAAACCATCTCCGGCACCAATATGTCGTGGCGGCGCGCGAAGCTGACCAGCGTGGCCCGCACCGTCTCCGAATCAATCTCGCCGACGATGCCCTCCTTGCAAGCGTTGAGTGCGACGGCATGGGCGCCGTTGCGGCCGGCGCTCGGCCAGTCCTGCAGCAGTGCGTAAGCTTCCATCACGCTGTCGATCTTCCTCGGAAAGCCCATTCCGACCAGAAGGGTGACCGGTTCCTCAAATTGCCCGCGATTCATGGCTTGTGCCTCCTCTCGATTGTGCCTGTAGCGGGCCGAGCACCGGGAGCGCGGCCCGCCGCGGATAGGTGAATGGACTGGCCGATTCCCGTTCAACCGCTGCCGGCGGATACCTCGGATGTTGCCGACACTTGCTGCGCGGCAAGGAACATCAGTGCCGACGCCGCGGTTCGCCGGTTCCAGCCGGCAGCTTCAGCCATGTCGAGCAGCCCTGCCAGCAGCGGCTTCAGCACGTTCCTGCATTCTGTTTCGTAGGCCAGGAATTCCTTCGCTTGGTGCGTAGGAGCCGGTACGGATCCGAGGCCAGCCATTGCATCCATCTTTACCTCCACTTTCTCTTCGGATGACGCCCGCTCCCCGCCAGGGAAGCGGGCGGATTGGCCGTGACCTCAGAAGTCCATACTGGCGCCGGCGGGCATTGCCGGGGCGGCGGCTTCCTTCTTCGGCTTCTCGGCCACCATCGCCTCCGTGGTCACCAGCAGGCCGGCGACCGATGCCGCGTCCTGGAGAGCGGTGCGCACCACCTTGGCCGGGTCGATGACGCCCTGGCCGTAGAGATCGCCGAATTCGTTGGTCTGGGCGTTCCAGCCCCAGCCGAATTCGCTTTTCTCGCGCAGCTTGCCGACGATGATCGAGCCTTCGGCGCCGGCATTCTCGGCGATCTGCCGGACCGGCGTTTCGATGGCACGGCGCACGATATCGACGCCAGTCTTCTGGTCCGCATTGTCGGTCTGCACGGCATCGAGCGCCTTGGCTGCCCGCAGCAGCGCGACACCGCCGCCAGGCAGCACGCCCTCCTCGACGGCCGCGCGGGTCGCATGCAGCGCATCGTCGACGCGGTCCTTACGCTCCTTGACCTCGACCTCGGTCGAGCCGCCGACCCGGATCACCGCAACGCCGCCGGCGAGTTTGGCCAGCCGCTCCTGCAACTTCTCGCGGTCGTAGTCGGAGGTGGTCTCCTCGATCTGCGCCTTGATCTGCGCGACACGGCCCTGGATCTCTTCCTTGCGGCCGACACCGTCGACGATGGTGGTGTTTTCCTTCTCGATCACCACTTTCTTGGCGCGGCCCAGCATCTGCAGCGTCACATTTTCCAGCTTGATGCCGAGATCTTCCGAGATCGCGGTGCCGCCGGTGAGAATGGCGATGTCTTCCAGCATGGCCTTGCGGCGGTCGCCGAAGCCCGGCGCCTTCACGGCCGCGACCTTGAGGCCGCCGCGCAGCTTGTTGACGACCAGCGTCGCCAGCGCCTCGCCTTCCACATCCTCGGCGATGATCAAGAGCGGCTTGCCCGACTGCACCACGGCTTCAAGCACGGGCAGCATCGCTTGCAGGTTGGAGAGCTTCTTCTCGTGGATCAGCACATAAGGCTCATCGAGTTCGACGCGCATCTTGTCCTGGTTGGTGATGAAATAGGGCGAGAGATAGCCGCGGTCGAACTGCATGCCTTCCACGACTTCGAGTTCGGTCTCGGCGGTCTTGGCCTCCTCCACCGTGATGACACCTTCATTGCCGACCTTCTCCATTGCCTCGGCGAGGAAACGGCCGATCTCGGCATCGCCATTGGCGGAGATGGTGCCTACCTGCGCGATCTCGTCGTTTCGGGTGACCTTGCGGGCATTGGTCTTCAGTTCGGCGACCACCGCATCGACCGCCTTGTCGATGCCGCGCTTCAAATCCATCGGGTTCATGCCCGAGGCAACCGCCTTGGCCCCTTCCCTGACGATCGCCTGTGCAAGCACCGTTGCGGTCGTCGTGCCGTCGCCGGCAAGGTCGTTGGTCTTGGAAGCCACTTCGCGCACCATCTGGGCGCCCATATTCTCGAACTTGTCTTCAAGCTCGATTTCCTTGGCCACGGTGACGCCGTCCTTGGTGATGCGCGGAGCGCCGAACGACTTGTCGATGACGACATTGCGCCCCTTGGGACCGAGCGTCACCTTTACCGCATTGGCAAGGATATCGACGCCGCGCAGCATCTTCTCGCGCGCTTCGGTATGGAATTTCACTTCTTTGGCAGCCATTGGATCACTCCTTTATCTAGGCAGCATTCGTTGACTGGATGGATACGAAGAAGCCGTCAGGCGGCCTTCTTCACTTCGGCGATCTCATCGATGACACCCATCACGTCGCTTTCCTTCATGATGAGCAGGTCCTCGCCGTCGAGTTTGATTTCGGTGCCGGACCATTTGCCGAACAGGATGCGGTCGCCGACCTTGACATCGAGTTCGACAAGCTTGCCGCTGTCGTCGCGCGCGCCGGGACCGACGGCGAGCACTTCACCTTCCTGCGGTTTTTCCTTTGCGGTATCGGGGATGATGATGCCGCCGGAGGTCTTCTCCTCGGCTTCAAGGCGGCGGACCAGAATACGGTCATGCAATGGACGGAACGCCATGTCGTTCTCCTCGTGGACAAACAGGTTTTTGAGGTTCCTCCGCACCGAACCGGCAATATCGGACCGGTGCGGAACGCCCCGACCCTTCGTCAGGCATCGCGGCGCATATCGAGCTAGTTTTGCCGTTTTTCGGTTTCAAGAGACCGGCGAAAAAATTTTTCCATTCGACCAGAAAGGGCGCCAACGCACTGTTATGGCGCGGCTATTTTCGGAACCCCCGAGCTTCTCGCGACGTTGTTTGAAGAGGAACCGATCGTCCCCGGCATGGCATCGGGCGAGTTCAATACGGACGTCGCGGGCTGGAGGCCTGAACGGAGAGAGAAGGAGAAAGACATGGCCGATACGGTCAGCAGCGAATTCCGCCTGCAAATGGAAGGTTATGGCCTGACGACGGCCGAAATCCACTATCACCTGCCTGATCATCCGAGCCTGCTTCAGCTCTATGTCTGGCAGGACTATGATCTCGCTCCGGCCTTTCCCGAACTCAAGGGCTTTCTCCAATATTGGGAGCGCGAACTCGACGGTCCGCTGCACTCGGTCCGCGTTGCTCATCACCGGCTCATCCGGCCTTCGGAGTGGCGAGCCGTCGAGGGCATCATCACGGTCCACTAGAGGTCTTTGGGACGGACTCCGCTCCTGCTTCGCCCCCGGAGCGACGACGTTGGAGCAGGCTCTTGCCGGCCCCACGCAGCGCCAACAATCTCCGCTCCAAGATTTCCAATTTCCATGTTGTAAAACGATCCTGCCGCGCTAGCCTGAAACCAGATGCGAGGTGGGGAAGAGGAATGGAGCTTCAGCTCAACGGCAAGGTGGCGCTGGTCACCGGCTCGACGCAAGGCATCGGCCGCGCCATCGCCGAGACGCTGGCGCGCTGCGGCGCCGGCGGCCTGCTCGTCACCGGGCGCGAGAAGACCCGCGGCGATGCCGTGGCGGAAGAGCTTTCGCGGCTCGGCACGCCGACGGTCTTCGTCGCCGCGGACCTCGCCGACCCGGCGGCCCCTGCCCTTTTGGCGCAAGCCTGCATCGAGCGCTTCGGCCGCATCGATGCGCTGGTCAACGCCGCAGGGCTGACCGACCGGGCCTCGTTCCTCGACGCCGATCTCGATGGCTGGGCCTCGCTGTTCGCGGTCAACGCGCGGGCACCGTTCTTCCTTATGCAGGCGGCCATCGCCGACATGAAGAAGCGTGGCCAGGGCGGCGCCATCGTCAACATCCTGTCGATCAACGCCCATTGCGGCTCGCCGGAACTCGCCGTCTATTCCGCCAGCAAGGGCGCGCTGGCCACGCTGACCAAAAACGCCGCCAACGCCCATCGCTTCGATCGCATCCGCGTCAACGGCATCAATGTCGGCTGGACCGACACGCCGGCCGAACGTGTCATGCAGGCCGACACGCTGGGCAACGGGCCGGGCTGGCTCGATGCCGCCAACGCCTCGCAACCCTTCGGCCGCCTGTTCTCGACGAGCGACATCGCCAACCTCGCCGTCTTCCTGCTTTCGGATGCTGCCGGGCCGATGACCGGCACGCTCGTCGACCAGGAACAGTGGGTGATCGGGGCGAACCGGTGAGCGCCATCGAAACGCATGCGCCCTGCATGACGCATTTCGCGTCGGCACCGTTGCCGTCAGAAGTTGGTCGCGATGAGGGTGACTGAAAAAGCCTATCGCCCCATTCGCTCAAAGCACCCGCGCCGCCTCACAGCGCCAGGCTCCCCTGCTCCACCTCCTCGGCATTCGGATCTCCCGGTGCGGTGGCCCAGGCCAATTCGACCAGCGTCACGGTGCGCCGGCCTGTCCCGTCGAGTTGGCAGACGATGAGGCCCTGCTCCTCGATATAGGTCAAGAGGCGCCGGGCGCGGCGCAGCGAGTGCGAGCCGTAGGCACGGGCGATCGCGGCGTCGCTCGGGCACGGCCAGCCCTCTTTCGCCGCACGGGCGATCATCATGAACACGCCCTGCATGTCGTCGGGCAGCAGCGACGCGCGGACGGAAACGTCCCGCCACGCGTCATCCTGCGTCGTCTCGGAACCAAGGCCGGCACGGGCGCGCGTCAGCATGCGGCGGAACTCCGGCAGGTCCGGCACGACCGACGCGAGGCCTTCTATGCGGCAGCGGACCACGAATTCCTGATAGAGCACCCCGATCACGCGAAAACCCGCATCGGGCTGCGCCAGGATGGCGCGCAGCACACGGTCGACGCGCTCACGACGCTCGGCCAGATCCTCGGCGCTGATTTGCGGCTCCGCCGGCTCGGGGCGCATTTCCAGTGCCGCCGATTTGGCCGCCATCAGCTGGTCGAGCAGGTCCGGCGACGCCGGGCGGCGCGGCGTGCGCACCGTCTCGGGTGGCGGCGCCGCCAGGATGATCGCGCGTGCGTCTTCCAGCGCGGATTCCGGCATTGCCATGAGCCGCGGCGTGCCGTTGCGCGGGCTGGTGTCGGTCGGGCCGATGCGCAGCCCCAGCGGACGGCGCGACAGGGCCGGGCCGAGCGCCATGAACTGCCCGCGTTCCAGATCGCGGAACGCTTCCGCCTGGCGTCGCTCCATGCCCAGAAGATCGGCGGCACGCGCCATGTCGATATCGAGGAAGGTGCGGCCCATGAGAAAATTGGACGCCTCGGCTGCGACGTTCTTGGCGAGCTTGGCCAGCCGCTGGGTGGCGATGATGCCGGCCAGCCCGCGCTTGCGGCCACGGCACATCAAATTGGTCATGGCGCCGAGCGAAAGCTTGCGCGCCTCGTCCGACACCTCGCCGGCCACCGCCGGCGCGAACAGCTGCGCCTCGTCCACCACCACCAGCATTGGGTACCAGTGGTCACGGGCGACCTCGAACAGCCCGCCGAGGAAGGCGGCGGCACGTCGCATCTGGTTCTCGGCGTCGAGGCCTTCGAGATTGAGCACGGTGGAGACGCGATGCATGCGCGCCCGCTCGCCGGCCGCCTGCAGGCCGCGCTCGGTATGCTGCTCGGCATCGATCACCAGATGGCCGTAACGGTCGCCCAGCGAGACGAAGTCGCCCTCGGGATCGATGATGGTCTGCTGCACCCAGGGTGCGCTCTGCTCCAGCAGGCGCCGCAGCAGATGCGACTTGCCGGAGCCTGAATTGCCCTGCACCAAAAGGCGAGTCGCGAGCAGTTCCTCAAGATCCAGCTTCGCCGGGGCGCCCGCGGTCGTCTGTCCCATCTCGATCGCAACGGTCATCTCGACTCAGGCGCTCCTTTCGCAGACGGGCTTATCAACTGGGTCACAGCCCGTCGAGCGTGCATGACCGCCTGCGGCGTGTTGCGCACAACTGTGCAGGCACCGCCTGGAGGGGTCATCAGCCGATGCCTGGCGCAAACTTTGGGTTGACCCCTTCGGACCACGAGGCGACACTCCACCCAACGCTACGAGTGCGAGGAGGAATGCGATGGACGAGCCCGAACGGTGGCGCCACATGTCGACGGCGCCGAAGGATGGCAGCCGCATCCTGGTCACGGTGCGTCCGTCCGAACAGGGACCGGCGGAAGTAGACCTTGCCTATTGGTCGCGTGCTGACCAGTTCGCCTCGGAAGGCTGGCGCGCGTCGGACTCCTCGCCCGGGCGCGTCATCGAATATGCCGACCCGGAACTGAAGTGCTGGATGCCGTTGCCGACGGCAAACCTCAGCCGTGCGTCCATGCCAGCGCCCTGGGAAGGCGAAGACGCCCAGCAGCTGGATGGGTCCGGGATTTAAGCGCGCGGAGAGGCCGGAGATTGGCCAATCTCCCCCTCGTGCGGGAGATCGGCAGCTTCGCGGTCGGCAGTCCTCAGAACAGGAACGCGGCCGTGGCGGGGTTGGGCCCGTTGCGGCCTTCGGGCGAATCCATGCCGCGGATCGTCTGCAGGTCCTGGGCATCCAGTTCAAAATCGAAGACATCGAAATTGGCGGCGATGCGATCCCTGCGGATCGACTTTAGAATGACGATCAGCCCCTCTTGGAGATGCCAGCGGATGATCGCCTGGGCGACGGACTTGCCATGTTTTTTGGCGATGCCTGAAATGGTCAGATCGCCGAGCAGCCGGCCGCTGCCCAACGGGCTCCAGCTTTCGATACGGATGTCGTGCTTGGCGTGAAAGTCCCTGACACCGCGCTGCTGGAACTGGGGATGCAACTCGATCTGGTTGACGACGGGCGTCACGCCGGTTTCCGCGATGATCCGCTCCAGATGGTCCTGGTTGAAGTTCGAAACGCCGATCGACTTGATGCGGCCGGCCTGCCGGAGTTCGACCAGCGTCTTCCAGGCCTCGACATATTTGTCCTGGCTGGGCACAGGCCAGTGGATCAGGAACAGGTCGATCTGCTCAATGCCGAGCTTGGCCATGGTGTCATCGAAGGCGCGCAGCGCCGCATCGCGCTGGTGTGCGCCGTTGCGCAGTTTCGAGGTGATGAACAGCTCAGCCCGCGACACGCCGGCGCTGCGGACCGCCTCTCCGACCCCTTCCTCGTTCTGGTAGCCTTCGGCGGTGTCGATCAGGCGATAGCCGGCCTCGATGCCCCAACCAATCACCTCGGCGGTAATATCCTGGTCGACCTGCCACACGCCAAGGCCGAGCTGGGGAATGGCGGAGCCGTCGTTCAATGCAATCTGTTCGGGCATGATGGGCTGTTCAGGCATGGGGGGATCCTTTGCAAAGCGGGTCCGGGCGGTCTGCCCGGTGCACAGCCTATCTAGGTCCGACAGGATGCGACGACCAGCCGACAGCGGACAAATTGCCGTGTGAAGTGCGCCTGCAAGTGTGACTTCGGCGTCGGCCGCATCCTCACCGCGGCCGGCGCACCGCCCTCACCACCCCGGCGGATGTGCTGCCGCAATAGAGGCGGTCGCCGCCATCGGATTCCAGTCCCGACACGCCCATCCCGGCCGGCATGTCGAGCTTCTCCAGAACCTTGCCTGATCGCGGGTCGACGCGGCGCAGGTCGCTCTGGTCGCCTTCCCAGGTGGCGTGCCACAGCTCGCCCTCGACCCATGTCACCCCGGTGACGAAACGGTTGGATTCGATGGTGCGCAGGATCGCCCCTGTCTCCTGGTCGATCTGGTGGATCTTGCGTTCGCGATATTGCCCCACCCAGAGCGTCCCTTCGGCCCAGGTCAGCCCGGAATCGCCGCCGCCGCCCGGTGCCGGAATGGTCGCCAGCACCTGGCCGGTATCAGGGTCGATCTTCTGTATCAGGTCGTCGGCAAGCTGGAAGAAGTGCTGGCCGTCCCAGGCGGTGCCGGCATGCGCCGCGACGTCGATCGAGCGCAGCGCTTGGCCGTTTTCCGGGTCGAAGGCGTTCAGCTTCTCGCCCGAGGCGAACCAGACATTGTTGCCGTCAAAACTCACCCCATGCACCCTCTCCACATCTGGAAAGGGTCCGTATTCGCGCAGAATTTCGGCCGCTGACTGTTTCATGTCGTTGTCCTCACTGAGATGGTCTGATGTCCCTTACTAACCACTCGGCAGCGGCGCCGGGAGTAACAAGGTGGTCGTGAATCCCGCCACCGGCGGCGTCATCCAGCGGCGCGCCCGGCCGTGACCGAAAAACTGCACCTTGCCGGCCTCGCCAAGCTGCTCGAGCGCCCGTTGCACACTGCGTTGGCCGGTGCCAAGCGCCAGCGCCAACGCCGAACTCGCCCAGGATTCACCATCGGCAAGGAAAGCCAGCACCGCCGCGTGCCGCTCCTCGATCGGCCGCGCCAGCACCAGCACCTCGCGTGCCTGGCGCGGCGCCAGCGCGAAGCCCTGGCTGGTCGCGCCGATGTCGGCCAGGCCGCGCAATTCGGTGCGCAGCCGGCCGATCTCGACCCGCAGCCGTGCCCGGTGCGATTCATCGGCGTGCCTGCCGCCGAAGGCTTGCGCGATCAGCCTCGCCCTCGACACATCGCCTGGCCACGCTTCGGCGAGCGTACGGGCCAGCGCAAACAGCACCGGGCGCGTTGCCAGCGAGACCCTTTTCTCCTGTTGGCGCACGACATAGCGAAAGCTATCGACCAGCAATGCCGGCGACGCTTGCAACGCCTCGACGTCCTCAAGCAGCAACGAGCGCTGCTCGCCAGCCGCGATCAGCCGCGCCGCCGGCGTATCCAGCGCCAGGAATGCACGGTCGACTTCAGCGATGAGCCCCACGATGCCGGCCTGGCGGGCGGCGTGGCGTGCCCACTCCAACGCCCTGCGCGCCCGCTTCGTCTTGAGGCGCCGCATCGCGATGCCGGCGACGGCCAGCTCGTGGGCGGCGCGCGAGGCCGGCGGAAGCGGCATCGGATCGAGCCCGCCCAGCACGTCTTCGGCCTCGTCGAGACGGCCGATCAATAGCAGGCGGCGCACCTTGAGGTGGCCGGCATGCGCTGCGTTCAGCCGGTCGCCATGCTTTTCCAGCGTCGCCCGCGCCGCATCCAAAGCCTTGGCCGGCCAGCCGAGATCCCGTGAGACCAGCGCAATCTCGGCCTCGGCAACAACGCATCTGGCACGCGCTACCGCTTCTTTCGGGCCGAAGCCACGCGCGGCCCGCCGCAGCAGCGCCTTGGCGCGATCAAGATCGCCAAGTTGCGCCATGGCGATGCCGCGCAGCGCCAGCGCCGGCGGATCCTCGCGCAGGGCGACGCGATCCAGCGCGCCGAGCGGATCGCCTCCGGCCAGCGCCAGCGCCGCGGCGGTGATCAGCGAATCCATTCAAATCCCGTCACACTTGTAACTCCCACCCTTGTGCGTCGCCGCCCTAACTTAAATCCGTACCATGAACCGGCAAGCCGCATCGGCCAACTCTATCGGCAACGTGCGGCACGCCAAGGGAGAACCGACAATGCCAACCGACACTCCTCTCCATGACGCGGCCGAAGGCACCGTGAGGATGCGCCACCCCTGCTGCGACGGGCCGGCTCCTGCAAATCCCGTCACACTTGTAACTCCCACCCCCGCGCTTCACCGCCCTATTCTGGCTGACAGCAAGCGACAACAGACTGGCAAAGGAGACGACCAATGACCAAGCACATCGCAATGAAGACCCCGCCGATCGTTTCGAGGCAGGACTGGGAAGCCGCCCGCGAACAGATGCTGGTGAAGGAAAAGGCAACGCTACGGGCCAAGGACGCATTGGCCGCCGAGCGCCGGCGCATGCCGTGGATGGAAGTCGACAAGGCCTATGTGTTCGAGGGGCCGAACGGCAGAGCGAGCCTGCTCGATCTGTTCGAAGGCCGCCGCCAGCTGATCGTCTACCGCGCCTTTTTCGAGCCCGGCGTGCATGGCTGGCCCGATCATGCCTGCCGCGGCTGTTCGCTGGGCGCCGACCAGGTCGGCCACCTCGCCCATCTCAACGCCCGCAACACCACGCTTGCCTACGCTTCGCGTGCCCCGCAAGCCGACATTGCGCGGCTGAAGCAGCGGATGGGCTGGCAGATGCCCTGGTACACAATCACTGACAGTTTCGACAAGGACTTCGGCGTCGACGAATGGCACGGCCACAACGTCTTCATCCATGACGGCGACCGCATCTTCCGCACCTATCTCATCAACAGCCGCGGCGACGAGGCGATGGGCACCGTCTGGAGCTATCTCGACGCGACGCCGCTCGGCCGCCAGGAAATCTGGGAAGACTCGCCCGAAGGCTATCCGCAGACCCCCCTCTACTCCTGGTGGAACTGGCACGACAATTACGACGCCGGGGCCGACAAGAAATGGGAAGAAGTCTCTGCTGCCGGCGAGGCGGCGTTCAGGGACAAGGGCGAGCAGTAACGGTTGTCCCGCTTGGGTTCCTCTCCCAATTCCGTGGAGAGAGGAACCTGTCGTGGCTGGCATGAAGGATTAAGGCGATGAGCGATATCCACACAGGTGCCGGCAGCACGATCCCGGAAGCCGCCACCCTCGGGCTGGCCGACTGGCTTTGCCTTGCCGCGGCACCGACCTTTGCCGTGATGGCGCTGCTCACCTGCATCTTCAGCGGCGATGCGGCCATGCTGTGCATGGGCACCGACGCCTCGCCCCCCACGGGCATGGCCGCGATGTATCTGCTGATGAGCGCATTCCATCTGGCGCCCTGGCTGCGGGTGATTTCCGGCAGGCGGGTCCGCTAGGCGCAGCGCGCCGTTCCAATTCCAGACACCCCGCACATCGGAGAAGACAATGAGACTGGTCAGGCTGAGAGCGCCGGGCGGCTTGGGCAATCTCGACCTGGTCGAGGAAGATCCGCCCCAGCCAGGGCCGGGCGAGGTTCTGGTCAGGATCCGGGCCTGCGCGTTGAACTTGCGCGACGACTTTGCCGTGCAAGGCAAGATGCCTCTCGCCGACGGCCGCGTTCCGCTCTCCGACGGCGCCGGCGAAGTGATTGCCCTCGGCGACGGTGTCGATGCACTCAAGCCCGGAGACAGCGTCGTCAGCGTCTTCTATCCCTGGTGGCTGGGCGGTGACATGACGCCCTGCACCCGGCGCGATGTTCCGGGAGACAGTTTCGACGGCTTCGCCAGCGAGTATGTCTGCATGCCGGCGCACGCTTTCACCAAGGCACCGGCAGGCTATACGCATGTCGAGGCGGCGTCGCTCACCTGCACGGGCGTTACTGCCTGGCGCGGCCTGGTTGTGTGCGGCAAGGTGAAGCCGGGCGACGCGGTGCTGGTCCTCGGTTCGGGCAGCGTATCGCTGTTCGCGCTGCAATTCGCCAAAGCCGCCGGCGCCCGGGTCATCGCCACCTCATCCGACGAGCAGAAGCTGGAGCGGCTCAAGCGCCTCGGAGCCGACGCCGTCATCAACTACAAGTCCGTCCCGGACTGGGGTCGCAAGGCCAGGGATCTGACGGGCGGACGCGGTGTCGATCACGTGATCGAGGTCGGCGGACCCGCCACCCTGGCGCAGTCGATTGCGGCCTGCAGAACGGGCGGTCACATCGCCCTGGTCGGCGTCCTGACCGGTTTTGCGGCGGAAGTGTCTATCCCCGCCCTGTTTTCCAACCAGATCCGCATCAGCGGCATCTCCATCGGCAGCCGGGCCGACCAGGAGGATATGATCCGGGCGATAGAGACTATCAGGATGAAGCCCGTCATAGACCGCCATTTTCCGCTGCAGGACATCGCCACCGCCTTCGCGCATTACGAAACGCAAAAGCATTTCGGCAAGGTCTGCCTCGACGTTTGAGCGGCCTCCGCCAGCAGCACGATGAAGGGACCTTCGGGTCCGCGCCTTCGTCTTGATCCTGCCTAGGTCGCGATGTCGTTGACCGGCAGCAGGGGCTTGGGAAGATCGGCCTCGCCGAGCCCGCTGCGCAACTCGATCTCGATGTCGCGGCATATCTGCGAGATCGGGACGTCGTTGGCGTTGCCCTCGAACGGGTTGGCGCTGCTTTCGCCGACCTGGTCGAGGGACATGTAGGCCCAGCCCAGCAGCGTGCTGAACGGGATCGTCAACCAGATCGCGATCGACCCGAGCGCCCCACCCAGTTTGCCCATATCGGCAAAGACGGGAACGACCCCGAACGGCAACAGCGTGCAGAAGATCATCACGAACATCGAACTGACGATGGCGTATTGCCGGGGATAGGGATTGTTCTTGATGCGATCGCAGCGCGCCTGCTGGTCATGGAAGTCGCGGATCAGCTTGGTCAGTTCGCCATAGATCTGAGGAGGGAGCTTTGTGTCCTTGAACAGCGCATTGACCTGGACAGATTGCCGTTCGAGCAGGGTGATCGCCGGCTGGGGCGATTTCAGGACGTCCTCGGCCTGTTCGGCGAGCAGCGGACGCAATTCGTCGGCGATCGAGCTCGCATCCTCATGGATGCGGTAGCGCCGCCGGTATTCGATATTGGCGGCCCGCGCCATGGATTCCCATGGCATTGGCCGGCGCAGGGAAAAACGCAACGCCGTCATCCAGGCGATGTGGCGATAGATGAGCTGCCTGGCCGTCGGCGCGTCGAGGAAATCCCTGCAGAAATTGGACCACAACCGGCTGCTGGCCGTAATTTGCGTAAAAGCCTGCAGCGCGTCGCTGCTGCGGGTGAACACCTGCGAATTCTTGAACCCGGCAACGAGTGACACGGTGGTACCAAGCACCAGCACCACCGACCATGGCACCGAAAACCCGGCGATGCCTGGAAGACGGTAGGTCGCCACGGCCAGTCCACTCACCACCACCATGTAGATGACGCTGCGCCGCGACCACAGCGCGAAATCCACTATTTTGTAGGAACGGCCTACATACATTGGGTCCCCTCAATTTATCGACAGGTGTGGTTTTGCACGGGCGGAATCTCGTCGCCTCATTGTGCCTTTGCAGCCCCGAACCGCAACCCGTCCATCAACAGCTTGACCAGCCGGCGGGAGCGGTCGCGCCATTCGGGGGTGTCGGGCGCTGAGTAGATGCCGCCCAGCGCGTGCAGCACGTCGGAAGCGTCGACGTCGCCGCGGATGGTGCCGTCGGCCACCGCCGCTTCGACCAGCTGTCGCAAGGCTTGCGACACCCGGCCGAACGTGTCGGAAAACAGCGTCGAATTGGTGGTGAGCACGATGCGCAGGCTGGTCGCCAGGCCGCGCTTGGTTGCGATGTAGTCGACGAAGCGCTGCATCCACTGTTCCAGCGCGACATCGGACGGATGTTTCTGGGCAAGCTCGCCGGCGGCCGCGCACAGCGCCTCCACCTCGCGGCGATAGACCACCTCGACCAGATGCTCGCGCGTCGGGAAATGCCGGTAGAGCGTGCCGATGCCGACGCCGGCGCGGCGCGCGATCTCCTCCAGCGAGCCATCGATGCCGCGCTCGGCAAAGACCGACACCGCCACCTCGACCAGCCGGTCGCGGTTGCGCCGCGCATCGGCGCGCAACGGCTTTGCGTCTACAACCTCGGCCTTCTGTTCAGCAATGGCGGACGGCTCGCTGGCCAATTTTTTCTCCACATCGTGTCAGGGGGCTTGAACCCGGCCGGTTCAGCCACCACGTATTAAACGGAGGCGCCTCCGTTTTAGTGGAGCACCTTTATCATATAATCAGGGGAACCGGTATGTCACGTCTTTCGAACACGCAAGCCGACATCTCCCCTGCCCGCCTGTCTCGCGGGAGATCCGCTGCCATCTCCGCTTTCGCCGTCAAGACCTGACCGAACGGTTACCTTGCCCTTCCGCGGCAAGGCACCAGTTCAATCCCATCCGCGTCAAGCAACTGGAGCCAGACGCCCATGACCAGCCTTCCCATCACCCTCACCATCAACGGCCACCGACACGAACTGGAGGTCGATCCACGCGTAACCCTGCTCGACCTGCTGCGCGAGCGGCTCGATCTCACCGGCACCAAGAAGGGGTGCGACCGCGGCCAGTGCGGCGCCTGCACGGTGCTGGTCGACGGCAAGCGCATCAACTCATGCCTGGCGCTGGCGGTCAGTCATGACGGCGCCCAAGTCTTGACCATCGAAGGCGTCGCCCACGGCGAGGAACTGCATCCGGTGCAGGCCGCCTTCATCGCCCATGACGGCTTCCAGTGCGGGTTCTGCACACCCGGCCAGATCATGAGCACGCTCGGCCTGATCGCCGAGGCACAGGCCGGCGACGATCCCGAACGCATCCGTGAGGGGCTGAGCGGCAACATATGCCGATGCGCGGCCTATGGCGGCATCGTCGAGGCCGTCCTGGAAGCCCAGCAACAGCTTGTCAAAGCCGACCGGAGGACCGCGGCATGAGAGATTTCGATTACGTCAGGCCCGCCACCATCCCCGACGCCATCGCCGCGGCAGCCGAGCCGGGTTCGGCCTATCTCGCCGGCGGCACCAATCTGCTCGACCTGATGAAAGGCGGCATCACCAGTCCCGAGCGTATCGTCGACATTTCCCGGCTGCCGGAGCTCAACCGCATCGAACGGCAGGACGATGGCGGCCTGCGCATCGGCGCGCTGGTCCGCAATGCCGATCTCGCCCATGACGCGGCGTTCGCCAAATCCTATCCGGCGGTGGCCGAGGCGCTGCTGTCGGGTGCTTCGGCGCAGCTTCGCAACGCCGCCACCGTCGGCGGCAATCTGTTGCAGCGCACGCGCTGCAGCTATTTCTACGACACCGCCAGCGCCTGCAACAGGCGCCAGCCAGGCACCGGCTGCGACGCGCTGGAAGGCGAGAACCGCCTGCACGCCGTGCTCGGCTGGAGCGATGCCTGCATCGCCACCCACCCGTCGGACTTCTGCGTGCCGCTGGTGGCGCTCGACGCCGTGGTCGAGATCGAGGGCAAGGGGGGCCGGCGCCATGTGACGCTGGAGGAATTCCACCGGCTTCCCGGCGAAACGCCGCAGCGGGAGAATGCGCTGGAGCCCGGCGACCTGATCGTGGCGGTGCGCCTGCCGGCGGAGGCGGCCTCCTTCTCCGCCAATGCCCGTTACCTGAAAGTCCGCGAACGCACCTCTTATGCTTTTGCCGTCGTATCGGCCGCGGCAGCGCTCGTCGTCGATGGCGGCAAGATCCGCGCCGCAAGGCTGGCACTGGGCGGCGTCGCGGCCAAGCCGTGGCGGGCCCGAACGGCGGAAGCCGTCCTGCTCGGCGCGGACGCCAGCGAGGCGACCTTCGCGAGCGCCGCGGACGCTGCCTTGGCCGATGCCAGCCCCTCCGGCGACAATGCCTTCAAGATCGAGCTTGCCCGCCGCATCGTGGTCAGGGCGCTGATATCTGCGCTTTCGGGAACGCCCGAGCGTCTGCCAGCCCTTCCTGCCTCCCCGTTCTCGAACATTCCCGGAGCGCGCCATGACGCTTGAACTCAGCCTCAACCAGCAACCCGCCCATGCCCGGCAGGGCTCCAGCATCGGCCAGCCGCTGACCCGCCGCGACGGCTTTCTGAAAGTCATCGGAGCCGCGCGCTATGCCGCCGACAACCACCCGCCCGGCATGCTCTACGCCGTGCTGGCGGTCAGCAGCATCGCGCGCGGCCGCGTTGCCGCTCTGGATATCGAGGCGGCAAAGGCGCACCAGGGCGTGGTCGAGGTGATGACGCCCAAGAACCGGCCGGCGCTCGCCGCTGACCCGGACGCCAAGGACCACCCCTTCATGTTCCGGCTCGACCTGCTGCAGAACGATCAGGTCCGCTACCCCAACCAGAGCATCGCCGTGGTAATCGCCGAGACGCTGGAGGCGGCAACCGAGGGGGCGGCTTTGCTGTCGCCGCGCTATGAAGTGCTGCCGGCGCGCGTTGGCCTGGACGGCGCTGAAAGCTTCGTGCCGCGTGGCGTAGGCGTCGGCGGTCCGGCCGTGCAGCACAAGGGCGATGTCGAGGCCGGCCTCAAATCGGCAAAGACACGGATCGAAGCCACCTACGAGACGCCGGCCCAGTACCACAACGCCATGGAGCCGCATGCGATCGTCGTCGCCTGGAATGGCGACACACTGTCGATCGACACGCCGAGCCAGGGCCTTGCCATGGCGCAGGGCCGCATCGCCGGCCTGTTCGGCATCGCACCGGAAAACGTCCACATCCGCAGCCCGTTCCTGGGTGGCGGCTTTGGCTCGAAAGGCATGATCTCCGGACCGCAGGTGCTCGGCATCCTGGCGGCGCGTCTCGTCGGCCGTCCGGTCAAGCTGGTGCTGCGGCGTGAGCAGATGTACGGCCCGGTCGGCCACCGTGCGCCGACGCGCCAGACGCTGCGCTTGGGCATGGATGGCGAAGGGCGGCTGACGGCACTCGACCATCACGCCAAGACTGCGTCGAGCACGTTCGACGATTTCTTCGAACCGGCGGCGGATGCCTCGCACACGCTCTACGCCAGCCCGGCCATCGCCACCTCGCACGATGCGGTGCGGTTGGACACCGGTACCCCGCTGTTCATGCGGGCGCCCGGCGAAGCGACCGGCTCGATCGCGCTGGAGAGCGCCATCGACGAGGCGGCTCACGCCTGTGGCATGGACCCGCTGGAATTCCGGCTGCGGAACTATGCCGAGGTCGAGCCGATGACCGGCAAGCCGTTTTCCTCCAAGGCGCTGCGCGAATGCTACAGGCAAGCGGCCGAGACGTTCGGCTGGGCAAGCCGCCCGCTTCAGCCGCGGCTGATGCGCGACGCGGACGGTTTCCTGACCGGCTGGGGCATGGGCACGGCGACGTTTCCGGCCCTGATGTTCCACGCCGAGGCCCGCGCCGTGCTGAGAAGCGATGGCAGCGGCCTGATGGAGACCGGCGCGCAGGACATGGGGCAAGGCGCCTGGACCGCCTTCGCCCAGATCGCCGCCGACGGACTGGGACTGGATATCGACCAGGTCGATTTCAGGGCCGGCAGTTCCGATCTGCCCAATGCAGGCATTGCCGGCGGCTCCGGCCACACGGCGACGGCCGGCATGGCGATCCACAATGCGGGTGCCGCCGTCATCGCCAGGCTCGCCGATCTCGCCACCGGTGACGAGCACTCACCGCTCTACGGCGCCGGCAATGAAGGCGTGCTGGCGCGCGGTGGCCGCCTCTATCGGCGCGACGATGAAAGCCGCGGTGAAAGCTATGCCGAGATCCTCACACGTGCAGGCCTGACCGAGATCGAGGGCCATGGCAAAGGTGCCCCCGACCCGGCGTCCCAGGAGACCTATGCCAAGCACGCGCATGGCGCCGTGTTCGCCGAGGTGAAGGTCGATCCGGATTTCGGCCAAATCCGCGTCACAAGGCTGGTCGGCGCGTTCGCCGCCGGCCGGGTTATCAATCCCAGGCTGGTGCGCAGCCAGTATTATGGCGGCATGATCTGGGGCGTCTCGTTCGCACTGCATGAGGAAGCCATCACCGACCGGCGCTCGGGCCGGATCCAGAATGCCAACCTCGCCGAATATCATGTCCCGGTGAATGCCGACGTTCCGTCGGTCGAGGCGCTGCTGGTCCACGAGGACGACCCTCACGTCAACGCGCTTGGCATCAAGGGCGTCGGCGAAATCGGCATCACCGGCACGGCCGGCGCCGTCGCCAATGCGGTCTGGCATGCGACCGGGGTGCGACCCCGGCGCTTTCCGATCCGCATCGAGGACCTGCTGGGGTGAGGAGTGGTCCGCCTAGCGGACGGGAAGCCAATGCTTGGCTTTCCCGTCCGACGAACGGTGAAGGCCCGGTCCGCCTTCGGGCGGATCAAAAGGTCCAGTGGACCTTTTTAAAGGGCTGAACGCCCGAACGGTCCGGAGCGACAGCGAAGGGCCGGACAGCGGGCGCTAGCTCCTCGCCGGCCCAACATGAGATCAACGACTTCGCGTCAAGCAACTGGAGCCAGATGCCCATGACGAAAACAACGATCCCGGTCCATCTCGACATCAACGGCGACCTTCACGGGCTCGACATCGAGCCGCGTGTGACACTGCTCGACGCCTTGCGCGACCGGCTCGGCCTGACCGGCACCAAGAAGGGCTGCGACCACGGCCAGTGTGGCGCCTGCACCGTGCATATCGACGGCGAGCGCGTGCTGGCCTGCCTGACGCTGGCCGCCCAAGCCGAAGGCCGCACCGTCACCACCATAGAGGGGCTTGCACGGGAGGGCGAAATGCATCCCGTGCAGGCTGCCTTCCTCGAACAGGACGCCTTCCAGTGCGGCTATTGCACGCCGGGCCAGATCATGTCGGCCGTCGCCTGCATCCGTGAGGGCCATGCCGGCTCCGACGGCGAGATCCGCGAATACATGGCCGGCAATCTCTGCCGCTGCGGCGCCTATCCGCACATCGTCGCCGCCATTCGCCAAGCCGCCTTGGAGGTCGCATCATGAGGGATTTTTCGTATGTGCGCGCCAGCTCGGTCGATGCGGCACGCCAAGTGGCCGCCCTGCCCGGCGCCATGCTCTTGGCCGGCGGCACCACGCTGATCGATCTCGCCAAATGCGGCGTCGCCGAACCCGAGACGCTGGTCGACATCGCTCATCTCAAGGGGTTGGACAGCATCGAGGTGAACGAACGCGGCGCCACCATCGGCGCGCTGGCCAGGATGAGCCATGTCGCCGACCATGCCGACATCAAGAGCCGCTTTCCTGCGGTGTCGGAAGCCCTGTGGCAGGCGGCTTCCGCGCAGATCCGCAACATGGCGACCATCGGCGGCAATCTGATGCAGCGCACGCGCTGCCCCTATTTCCGTGATCCCGGGAATTTCTCCGCTTGCAACAAGCGGGAACCCGGCAGCGGCTGTTCGGCCATAGGCGGCGTCACCAGGGGCCACGCCGTGCTCGGCGCCAGCGACGCCTGCATCGCCATGTATCCAGGCGACCTCGCCGTGGCGCTGGTCGCCTTCGACGCAACAGTCCATCTCGGCGAGCGTCAGATCCCGGTCGACGATTTTTTCCTGCTGCCCGGCACCACGCCGGATAGGGAACATGCGATCGAACCGGGCGAGATGATCACCGCCATCGAGATCCCCGGCTCGTCCTCTGCCCGGCGTTCGACCTACCTGAAAATCCGCGACCGGCAGTCCTATGAATTCGCGGCGGCAAGTGCCGCTGTCGGCATAGAGTTCGAACCCGACGGCCGAACGATCCGCGATTTGCGGGTGGCGCTTGGCGGCATCGCGACCAAGCCGTGGCGGGCGCGAGCCGTTGAGGCAGCCTTGATAGGCAACGCGCTGGAGCCGGACGCAGTCCGCGCCGCCAGCCTGCTCGCCGTCGAAGGCGCCGTCGACCATGGCGCCAACCACTACAAGGTCGAACTGGCGCCGCGCGTCGTCTCCCGCGCCATCCTCAAATTGGGAGAGACGGCATGACCGTTCACAACATCAGGCATGGGGATGCGTCCGACGGCGCTTTTGCCGAAGCCGTCGGCGGCCGGCTGTCGCGCGTCGACGGTCCGGCCAAAATCACCGGCGCGGCGAAATACGCCATCGAGCAGCAGCTCGAAGGCCTCGCTTACGCCGTGCTGGTCGGGAGCACGATTGCATCCGGCAAGGTGCGCGCGAGCGGGCAATAGGGCTTGTCGGGCGGCGGTGTGC
>NZ_RZTC01000083.1:0-28571 GCF_004023165.1 Mesorhizobium sp. M7A.F.Ca.MR.176.00.0.0
GGGCGGGCAGGGCGCCGAACGCACCCATCAGGCCGGCGACGAGCAAGGCGGCGGTGGTTCCCGCGCCGGCCGTTATCCAGGTTTGAAATTTTGGGCGGGCAGTCTTGAACATCCCAAACTATGCACGTCGACGATCAGCCACCCCTGCGTAGTCCAGAAAGAAAAAATTGCTGATGGAACCCGCAAATGGCTGGGTCCAGCCTCACGCTGCTTCGCGCGCCCATAGAAGATGGCCATGGCGACGAAAATACCGTGCCACCAGCCGTTGTTGCTTGGCCCTGACCAGGTCGGGCAAGCGCCGCTCCTGGCGCCAGCGCGGTACGTTGCGCCAGCAGGCTATGAAGCGGGCGGCGTCCTCGATGGCCTCTTCCGCCGAGAGCGCCGGGCCAATCGCGGCCAGGAACAGCGCCTCCGACGGTTTCAACTCGTCGATCACTGCCTTGCGCCTGACGTGATCCTGACGGGCGTGGGCGATGCCGTTGCGGCGGATGGCTTCGAAGGCTTCAAGCAGGGCCAGGCTGTCGCCGGCGTAACCGCAGGAACGGGCAAAATCGGTGGCAAAAGCGTCCATTATCGCTCCCGGGGCTGATGCAGTGGGCGGGTTCGTGCTCTGACTCACATTGCATATCCAGTATGAAAGCATAACTCAAATTACCTTAGAAGAAAACTTCTGGGAAAGTTTGAAAACTGCGACTCGACTCCCGGCTCAAAACACAGGAATATGCGAACAAATCAGGAACAACGATGAGGTAGGGGCGATGGCATTGCCGGGCAGGGAACCAACAATCGCGCATGTCGCCTCGATCTCGGTCGAGTGCGCGGATTGCGGCCGCAACCGTTGGTGGCGACCCGATCAGCTGAAGCGGTTCGGCGTGACGGGGAACACGCCGCTTGCCGCTCTGTCGGGCCGCATCGTCTGCGCGGCCTGCCGTGCCGACGGACTGCCAGGGGCGACCGTTACGATCCAGGCGGCCTTCATCGACGAGCGCCAGCGCGTGCGCAGCGAAGCGCGGATGCTGAATGAGCGCGAGGTGCCGCTGGAGGGATCACGGCGGGCTTGAGTTTTGTCGAAGGAAGGGTGCCAGCGCTGGTTCTTCCTTCTCGCAGGGGGGAGAAGGAAGAACGCCCCGTCCTCAATACCCCAGCAATTCCTTCAGCGGAATCACGCGCCAGACGTGTTTGATGGCGTAGCGGTTGAAGGTCAGCGTCTTCGGCGGGTTGTATTGATCGACCACCAGCTCGCCCGCCGTGCGCTTGACCAGCTTCTTGATGAAGGCCTTGCCGTTGCGCTCGTTTTCCTCGGGGAAGGTCTCGATCACCACATGGTCGCCGGGCACCGCGTCGCGGCCGCCGCAATAGATCAGGTCGCCGGGCTCGTAACGCGGCACCATGGAATCCGAGAGCACGTGCAGGGCGAACACCTTCGGCAGGTTGCGCACCCCCGGCGGGCGCTGGACATAACCCGCCGGCTCGCCGTTGAAGGTGAAATCGCCATCGTCGCCGCCGACGGCCGCGCCCAGCACCTCGATATCCGTCGACCCGGCGGGTAGCGGACCGGCATCGGTGACGATCTCCGCATCGGCGACCGGTCCGGCATCGTCGAGAAACACGACCTGCCCTTGACCCAGCGCCACCGGGTCGACGCGCAGGAAGGCGGCGGTCTTCAAGAGGTTCTCGGTCTTGGGCAGATTGCGGCCGGTTTCCCAATTGCCGACGGCGGCGACATCGGTGTCGTTGTGCTCGGCGATGTGGCGCATGACCATGCCGCGCTGCTTGCGCGCCTTGCGGATCGCCGCCCCGACCTTGATCGACAGTTCCGTTCTTGCCATGGCGACCATGTGAGTGATGAAAGCGGCTCTCGTCTATGAAAGAATGACTTGCATAGATTTATAAGTTATGCTTATATACGGGTATGCAAAACCTGTCCACCTTTGATGGCGCAATGGCGCCGGCCCCGTGCGCGGTGTGCCCGGCGGCTGTCGCCCCCCTTTCATCCCGGCTGTCCTCCTCCCCGGCCAGGATGAAGCCGCCGCTCCCAGCGGCTCCGGCCCCCAATCCGACCGGCATGGCGCCGGCGCTGTTTTTTCGGCTGGCCGCTCCTGCATCCGCACCGAGGACGGCACCGTCATCCTGTTCGACAGGCCAACGGGCAGGGCGGTTTCCGCCCTGGATAGAAACACGGCCGAGGCGCGGCTTCTGCACCTTGCCGGCGGGAAATCTACCCAATCCGGCTGAGGCTGGTCGGCTGACAGCCGGCTCTTGAAAAACAACCTGACTGCGACCCGGCCACCGGGTCGAACCTTGACGCTGCCCGACGGCGCGCGGCCGAACTTTGGATGGAGCTGGATATGGCAAGCTATAGCGACGCGGAATTGCACGAGATCGGCCGCTGGCTGAAGGACGGGCTTTCAGCCTCCAGGATTGCAGTCGCGTTCAGCGCGTTGCGCGGCAGCCCGGTGTCGCGCGACGCCATCATCGGCATCGTGCACCGCAACGCCATGCTGGGCGCGATCGGTTTTGCCAATGGTAAGGGACCGCCGCCGCGAGCCGGACAGGCGGTGGGCAAGCGCGCTGAAAGCAAGCGGGCGACTGGCGCCCCGGGGACTGCGACGCCTGTCGTCGGCAAGATGCATGGCGTGCTTGCCGCCAAGGACATCCCCGCGCGTGAAGTGGCCCGGCCCAGGCGCCATTCGTTCGTGCGCGAGGTAGGCGTGCTGATCGCCGACGGCGTAGCCTATCGCCTGGAGACGCCGGCGCCGCCGCGCGCGGCCATCGGCCGGCAGCCGCATGGCGTGGCGATGCGTTTCATCGATTGCCTGTTTTCACGCTGCCGCGCGCCGCTGGATCTGACGGTGGAGGAGGATTCTGAAAACGATGCGCCAGGCAGCCGACCGGGCGCCGACATGCTGTGCTGCGGCATGCGCACCAGGGCGTTGAAAAGCTATTGCACCTACCATCAGGCGCGCTTCCAGCGCCGCGTATTTGTGGCGACGGGGTGAGGCTTGGTCTCTTCTCCCCGTTCACGGGGAGAAGGTGCCGGCAGGCGGATGAGGGGCAGCGCTGACGAGGCAGGATTGAAAGCTGACATGAAATTCAAGCATCCGATTCAGATGCCATTTACCGAAGCGCTGGCGCCGCCCCTCATTGCCCTGCCGGGCGTTCGCTGTTCGAAAAGCCAAGCAATTGGCTTTTCGTCCGCTGCGCGGACCACACCTCAACCCTGTGAACGGGGAGAAAGAAGCAAAATCTTATTTCGGCATTTGCCGGCCTTGCTTGGGCGTGCGGCTCTGCATGCTCCTTGCGTCCATCGCCATCGCCGGGTTGCCCTCGTCGACCAATATGCCGGTCACCCGGGCAAAGCCGGTAAACACCTTCATGGCGTCCGCTTCGGAAATCTGCGCGGCGATCGCCGCGCTGCAGGCGTTCAGCGCACTGCGGTAGACATGGCCGCGTCGCTCAAGCGGCCAACGCTGCAGAAAATCGGCGGCTTCGCTGACGCTGTCGATCTCTTCGATCTCATCTTCCACCCGCACTTTGAGCGGCACTCCGGTTTTCATCGTACCCACGGCGTTCACCTTCGCTTTGCGCGCGGCTCCAACTACCGCATCGATAAACGCGCCCCGCTGGCGGCCGGTTGCATCAATTTTTCGGCCGGCGCGCGATCCTCATGGGCTAGCCACCGCGTTCAGCCAGTCATGGGCGCGGCTTTTGGGCCTGGCCACCAGTATGTTCTGTTGCTTGGCCGCCCTGGTGAAGGCGTCGAACGCAATGCGCTGGCAGCAGATGCCTTCGACGGCGAGCGTAACCAGCCGCGTCGCCTCGAGATAACCAGGTGCTGTCTTGTCGGGCCATTGGTGGCGCAATGCCTCGGCTGCGCCGGCCACCGAACTGACCAGCATGGTTTTGTTATCGCAAAAGCGCACGGTAACCGGCATGAAGGCTGTCATCGGCGAACCTCCCCTTGGCATGGACGCGACATAACGTCGAAAGCTCGCGCCGGTTCCATCAGCCTGGATGCCGGGCGGCAAGGATGCTGGCGCAGCGGCGAGGAGGCGACGACCTCCGATTCAACGAAGGCCAACCGAACGGCGGCTCTCTCCGCCCTGCCGACCATGTGGGGAGATGCCCAACTGCGCGAAGGATCGCCGCGCTTTGCCGTTCTCCATCATCCCGAGCCAACCAGGAGCCTCCCATGAGCAAAAGGACCAGACCCGTCAAACCGCAGGCGCCGAAATTGCCGAAGGGCGAGGCCGAGCAGGTGCGCATACGCCGCGAGATCGGCCATGATTTCGCGCTCAGGGATGACGCCTTCGGCCGCAAGCGGCTGGCGGCGGGCACGCTGGAGGCTGCTCGTGTCTACGAGGTGTCGAATGACGGCTACGCCGCCACCGGCGGCATCGTGCGGGTGCGCGCCATCGATGCGCTTATCGGCATCACCTCGCTGTCGCGCCAGCAGCGCGAGGCAGGTCTGCGCTACCGCGAGGATTTCCGCTGCAGCCAGCAGGCTGATGTCAAGCCGATGCGCTGGACCGAGCGCGTCGACGGCGGCCGCGATGGCGGCGGCATCGCCGACAGTGTGCTCGACGCCGGCAGGGCCTATGCCGCCGCCACAAGAGCGCTAGGCCATTGGGAGGTGGCCGCCGTGGTGCGACAAGTCTGCTGCGCGGACGGTTCCCTCAAGCGCCTGTCCGAGCAGACCGGCGAAGGCCGGAACGTGGTGACGAAGCTGCTGAAGGTGGGGCTGGATTTGTTGGCAGTGCATTACGGGATGATGATGAGGCGGTGAGGGGTGAAATGGATCCGACCGGCGATGCCTGCCGGATCGGTGATCAAGCCCGTTCCACAGATTCGCAATATGTGATGAACAATGCGGACCGGGCGCAGATACCCAGGCGCCTAAAACAGCGCCCGCTCCAGCGGCCCCGCCAGCGTCTCTGCAAAGCCCGTCGCCAGATGGTGCCTGTCACGAAACGCCAGCTTGCCTGATATGACGACGTGGCAGGTGGTCGGGCCGCAGAATTGGTTGGTGAGGTCGATGTAGCGGGTGTCGGGCACGCTGGTCACCACGGCGCGCTCGGCGGCGGCGGTGCTATCGTTGGCGGCTTCGGCTCTTGGCGTGTCGCAGTGCGGCGAGGGTGCCTCGCGCCACCACAGGGTGCGCGCCACGCAGGAGCCGGCGAAGCTGGCGTTGATCGGCGTGTCGCGGATAACAGCCGTCTCGACACCGGCCCGGCTGAAGGCCTGCAAGGTCGAGCGCAGGCCGGCCTGCCAGCGCGCTACTTCAGCGGTGCGTTCGGCGGGTGGCAGGTCGCGGATCAGATTGCCGATGGAAAATTCGGAGATCACCACCAGGCGCGGCTTGTGGCGGATGATCTCTGATATGGCCTGCTCGCGCCAGGCGTCGCATTCGGTGTAGTCGCGCTTCAGCACCGTGTTGAAGGTGGAGAGCCGCGAGGCGCGGCACGATGATTTGAGATAGGTGATGATCTTTGTGTCGTTGCGTTTGGCTGCTTCGATCAGCGGCGTCGACCACTGGTCGGCGTGCGAATCGCCGAACAGCACGATGGTGCGGCTGGCATCGGCCGGGCCGAACATGCAGGGTTTCGGCGTCACGGTTTGGAAGTCGGCCAGGCAGTTCTTGTCGACGGCCCGCGCGATGGAAGGTCTTTCGACCGCCTGCTCGATGCCGCGCTGCTCGGGGCCGATATTGCGCGTGGCCAGATGCGCGTTGGCATAGGCGACCGCCACGCCGGTGCCGGTCAGCATCAGCGCGGGAACCAGCACAAGGCCGGGAAAAGCGCGAAGCGGTTTTGCGCCTGGAATGGCCTTGGGAAAGGCGCGGGCGCCCACCGCCATCCAGGCGCCGCGCCGCGCCGGGTCTTCGATCAAATGATAGGTGAGCACCGACAGGGCGAGCGCCAGCACGCCACAGCCAAGCCGCTGCGGCACGGAAAGCTCCGGCGCCAGCATCCCGGCATAGACGATGACCGGCCAATGCCAGAGATAGAGCGAATAGGAGAGCGTGCCGATCCATTGCAAGGGCGGCAGGGACAAAGCGGCGGCCGGGCCAAGGGCTTGCCAGCCGGTCCGCCTATTGGTCTGCGGCCCGCCGACCCCGCTCAGCAGCACCAGCACGGTGCCCGCCACCGGCAGCAACGCGTACCAGCCGGGGAAGGGCAGGTCCTCGCTCAACAGGAGATAGGCGGTCGCGATCAGCGCCAGGCCGAGCCAGCCAAGTGCTGCCCGCAGCCAGATGCGGTGCTGCAGCAAAGCCATGGGGACCAGCGTCGCCAGGCCGCCGGCGGCGAACTCCCAGGCGCGCAGCGGTGAAAAATAGAAGGCCCAGGCCGGCGCCGCGCTGGTCAGCCACTGGCAGGCGGCGAAGGAGGCAAGGCCGGTAACGCCGACCACGGCTGCGGCCGTTCGCCGGCCCGGCCGCAGCCAGGCGGCCAGCAGAAGCAGCGCCGGCCAGGCCAGATAGAACTGCTCCTCCACCGACAACGACCAGAAGTGGATGAAGGGATTGCTGGTGGCATCGGCGGCGAAATAGTCGAACGACCAGCGCAGCAGCCACAGATTGATGGCATAGGCGGAGGCGAACATGGCGCCGCGCGAATAGAGCGCCTGCTCCTGCGGCGCCAGGATGAAGTAGCCGGCGGCCAGCGTAACCAGGATGACGAATAAAGCTGCCGGCAGAAGCCGCCGCGCGCGCCTGGCATAGAAGCGCCAAAGGTCGAGCCGGCCGGTCTCGCCGATCTCCTGCATGAGATGGGTTGTTATCAGCCAGCCCGAGATGACGAAGAAGATGTCGACGCCGGCAAAGCCGCCGGGGAGCGCGGTGAGGCCGAAATGGTAGGCGACGACACCGCCGACGGCGAGCGCGCGCAATCCTTGTATGTCCGGCCGGAACGATGCTGCCACGACGGCTCCTTCGTGCAAGGCCCAGCCCCTGCGCAACGTCGGCCGGGCAGGCTGATATCGCAATGCAACAAATTTATCGCAGTGCAACATAGAGCAATTTTATCGCGGTGCAACATAGCAGGAAGGGAAATGGGCCGGCGCGCCGGCCGGGCTTGATCGTTGCGTGGCGGGCTTGTCCGTGCGCCCCGCGGCAGACGCAAAACAGCCCCGCGAAGGGGCTGTTTCTCATCGGGCCGCTGGATTGCTACTTGCTGCCGCCGTTCGCTTTCACGCTGCTGCAGAATTCCGGATGGCTGTTGGCCGCAGTGGCCTCCTTCGCCTCGTCCTCGCAGGCCTTCATCATCGCGGTCTGGTCGTCCGGCGTAAGGGCCTTCCAGGCCTTCACGAAATCGTCGTCGCTGACCATCGTCTTCCTGCTGGAGTCGGTGTAGAAGGGCTGCATCTTGGCCGGATCGTCGAGAGCCGACGTGCCGGTGTCGCTCGCGGCAAGCGCCGTACCGGCAACCATCGAGAGCGTCATCGCGCCGAAACAGATCATCTTGATGTTCATGGCGGTACTCCTCCTGTTGCTTTGGGATCGTCGAAGCAACGATCAGCTGGAAAACGACAGGTTTGGGTGAAAGTTCCGGGGTTTTTTGCGCAAAAATCCCGAAACGAAGAAAAATATAGTCGAAAAACTTGAAACTTTCCCCGATTTTTCCCGTAAGAAGCGAGTTTATCGGGTCTCTCGTGCGAGACTGACCACCAGCCGATCGACACTGGGGTCGTCGAGACTGACGATATGGGCCATCTGCAGCGCTCGCCTCATGCTGATCCTGGCGACGTCCTGCCGCATGATGACGGATACAAAGGCCGGCCCTGATCCGGTGAGGACGATCGCCCTGCCTACCAGAACCGGTTCGGAGATGGGAGCCCACTGCACGGTCATGATTGAGGGCTCGGTGGTCTGGCGCCGGTTGATGCCGGTGAAATAAATCCAGTTCAGGCGCGAGATCGCCACGCCGTAATGGTTGCCGGGTATTCTCGAGCCACCCCGGCCATCGCCCGAAGCCCAGCGCGTCACCCGCCTGAAGGTGACGAGATCGGCCTCGCGCCGCACGAAGGTGACCGAGCGCATCAAAAAGTCGGGTCGGCCGGGCATCGAAAAATAGGTGAAATATGTGCCTCCGGCGATGGCGGGCGACGGCGGCCGCACCATGTTTTCGTACAGGGCCTGGCGCAGCGTTGCGTTGCCGTCGCTCTTGGCTGCCGCGGCGGCCGGCTCACGATACAGCTCATTCTCATCGATCTTGAAATAGTCGCAGATCAGCCTTGCGGTGGCTTTGTTGGGAACCGCCTTGCCTTGCAGATAGCGCTCGAACTGGGTGCGATTGATGCCAAGCTCACGGCACACCGCGCTGACGGAAGCGTGGCGTTGGACCAGCCGCCTGAGATTGGCGGCGAGATTCTCGCGAATTGGCACGACATCTCCCCGACAGACGTACGGACCAGTATTCAAGCGATTGCTTATATACAGTTGCATGCCGTGGCGGCGGCGCGAAGATGGACCTTTGGCCAATAGGCAACGACCCGGTGGCGCGTAGACTGTACGATTCTGACAGTCCGGCTATGCAAGCCGTGTAAATGGGCGTATTTCGATGGCAAGAGCGACCTGAGATCGGCCTCTCGACATCCTGCAATGGAGGGCGGTTTGGATCATACCGGCCTGGTCGAGCTTCTGGACTACACGCAAGCCCAATTGACGAAGATCCGCCAGGCGGTCGCGGCCAGCGATCACGCCGGTGCCATGTTCACCATCGACTGCCTTGTCGGAGCGGCGGCCGAACAGACGAAGTGCAAGCTTGCAAGTCTGGAGCATGCCGGGTTGCCGATAGCCAAGGATGGACCGATCGACGGGGATGGGCCGATTGGCCGGGGCGCATTTGAAGGCGGTGCGGCACCGCCCGGCAAAGCGACGTCGGGCAAGCCGGATGCCGGCGGCAACCGCTCCTGATCAGGCCGCGCCGATCTCGCCGATCAGCCTTGCATATTCGGCCTCGGCTTCGCCGTAACTGCCATTGGCGAGTTCCAGCAGCCCGGCGCGGTCGCGAATGACGATCTCGCCCCGACGCGAGCGGATCAACGCGCGGCCTTCAAGCAGTTGGAGGGCGACGGTGACGCCTGGCCGCCTGACACCAAGCATGATGGCCAGGAATTCGTGGGTGATGGCGAGATGTTCGCCGGGCACGCGGTCGTCGCACATGAGCAGCCAGCGCGCCAGCCGCTCCTCGAGCTTCAGCCGCGCGTTGACGAGCGCGGTGCAGCCGGCCTGGGTCTGTAGCGCGTTGACGAAGCGCAGCAGGAACATGCGCAAGGTTGCACTTGCCGCCAATGCTGCCTTGAAAGCGCCGGCTTCGATGCGGATCGCTTCGCCTTCGAGTTGGACATAACAGGCATGCGGCGCACGGTCGTCGCCCATCACCAGGGAATATCCCGTCATGCCCTCGAAGCCGATGAAGCCCACTTCGGCCTCTTGGCCGCTCGCGGTGCTGGCGACCACCGAACCGATGCCCTGTTCGATGAAGTAGACGGCCTCGATCGGAATATTCGGGGTCACCAGCATCATGCGTAGCGGCAAATCGCAGCGCTGCATGTGCGGCTCGAGCAACGCCAGATCATCCGCGGGCATGCGCCGCAGCAGCTGATTTCGGTATTGATGATTTTTGGTGAGATCAGACATGGCGTGGCCCAATGCAGGGCAAGAGCCATCCAATCTCCCAGCCGTCCGTGCCCGTAAAAACGTACGGACGATCGCCTATGTATAGGGGCTCTGAACGAAGAAAGATATCAATGCGATATGAAATTCGAAGCACGGCGCCCCCCAACGCCCGTTCGCATATGAAAAGATCGGCCTGAATGTTAGTGTCGGAAACGTACCAAGCGCCACTTGGTACAAAACCGACATATTCATGAGGGCGCCGGATCACGGTGAAGGGCCGATAAAATCCCGCCGGCTAATGACAAGGGCGCCATGTCGCGCCGGGCCCGAGAACCGTTCGAAAAAGGGGCGGACCGGCGGGAGAATTGTACGATACTTACTGTGATGAAGGCCGATGTTGACTCTTGCTCAGCCCGATTTCATTTTTTGACCCACAGCGTCAAGGAAGTGGTCGCTGCTCCGAAAGGGGCTTCTTATGTCGAGCCTTCATAAGCGCAATCCTGGTTTCCATCCTTCCGATCTGCAGCTGTGCCAGCGCGTCTTCGATCGGGTCTGCCTGGAGCGCAAACTCGATCGCATCTCGGGAGAGTCGGACGTGCAGCTTCTGGCGGCCACGGTGTTTTCGCTGTTCCAGAATGGCTGCCGCAATGAAGGCGAGTTGCTTGAGAGTTTCCGGCGGACGCGCCAATGACCAAAGCCAGGATCACGTCCGCAGCACCGGTAGCCGAAAACGAACCTTACGACGCTGCGGTCTTCGCCCGGAAATACGGCATGTCGCGGAAGGCCGCGGAGGTCGTGCTGTCCGCGAACGGACCGTCCAGAACGGCTTGTGACGCTGCCGCCCGCTCTTTTATGGAAGCGGTCGCCCGCAGGGCGAAGAGCAGCCGTGGACACTGAAGCTGCGCCTGGAGCGGCTGCCGTACCGCCCGCCCTGGGTGCGTCCGATGCTAACCTTCATTGGATGCCGCGAGGTGTCAGCCTGCCGGGCCTGTCGGGCCTATTACGCCTGAATTGGCTTGCTGCGCCGTCACGGCGGAGAGTTTCTGCCTTTTGAGCAGCATCGGCTTTTCATAGGTCTTCTTCATGTTCATGGCCTCCCTCCGCAAAGTTCGATTGCGGCAGCGTCATCGCCGGCCGCGCTCTTGTCAAGCCGACCTTGTCGACGGCCGGCCAACCGGGACGAAAACCCACGCCTCAATTCCTGTCGGCCGGCTTGGAACGCATGCGCGAAACCGTCTCGCGCTCGGCGCGCTTGGAGCGCAGCGGCGGCAGGCCGCGGTCGATCAGGTCCATGTCCTCAAGCACCATATCGCCCATGCGCTTGAAGGCGATGTCGAGCGCGCCGGCGCGGTGAGCCGAGCGCAGAAAGCCGGGCAGGGCGCGCACCGGATGGTCCCGCGCCAGCGGTTCTTCGGGGAAAACGTCGCTGGCGGCGACGATGTGGCCGCTCTTCACCGCCGCCATCAGCGCCGGGAAGTCCACCACGCCGGCGCGGCTGAGCAGGATGAAGGCGGCGCCCTTGCGCATGCCGGCAAAGGCCTCGGCACCGAGAAAACCCTGGTTCTCGCTGGTCACCGAGGCAACGACGAAGATGAAGTCGCTGGTCGACAGCACCTCGTCGAGAGAGGCCGGCTCGACGCCATTGTCGATGAGGATCGATGGCGGCAGCCAGGGATCGAAGACTTTGGTGCGGGTGCGGAAGCCCGACAGCAGCCGGTTGAGCGCCCGGCCGAGATCGCCGAAACCGATGATCCCGACATCCGCGCCGGACAGGAGCCGCGCCGTCTGGTTGCCGTCGCCGCCCCACAGTTCCTGTCCCTGGCGGAAGGCGAGGTCGGCATCGACGATGTCGCGGGCGAGGTTGAGCGCCATGGCAAGGCCAAGCTCTGCGACCGGCTCGGCGAACACCAGGCCGGTGGTGACGACATGGATACCGCGCGCGAACAAGGTCTCGTAGGGCATGTTGTTGATGAGGTTGGTCTCGACATTGAAGACGCAGCGCAGCGCCTCCATCCGGTCGAGCGTTTCGGGCGATATGGGCGGCTGGCCGATGATGTAGCGCGCCTCGGCCAGCACGTCGGCCGGCAGTTTCGCGACGCCGTCAGCGGTCGTCTCGACAATGCGATAGTGCGCCTTGAGCCGCGCCAGCTGCCGGGCTGTGAAGATCAGCTCGAGCGTGCGTGGTTCCGGCGCACTGATAACCAGCGGCAAGGCGCTGTTGGACATGGCTATTCCCTCTGTTCCCGATGGCCAAAATACCTTGGATGAAACGATTTACAACATCGCGCGGGGAGGCGAGTAGAGCGGGATTGGCGCTGGGATGAGGTGTCCTGTTGGAGCCGATATGTGCCGGCAATGCAACAGTGAAGAATCGTTTGACTACGATGGCGAGGAGACGACGTAAGAACCAGTAATGACGCAATTGACACGGGGCAGGGAATTGGTTCTGCTGGCGCCGTACCAATTTGGAGGGCACTTTACAGTGAAGAAATACGAGAAACCAACCTTGCAGAAGCGCGACAGGCTTTCGGGCGTCACGGCCCAGACTACCCCATCGGCACCTCCGTCGACGGCAACCTGAGCGGTTGGCGTCTGACGCATTCGCCTTATAAGGCAATCAATATTGGCAATCGATAGGGCGCGACTGGTCGCGCCCTATTGCATATTGGCCATGGGCGCCTGCCGTTTTCCCAGATGCCGGACCTTGCGGCCGATGATCATCAGCCGGCGCGCGGTGTTGTTGCGCAGGCGCCTTGCGCGCCATTCCAGTCCGGTGCCGGCGGTGATCGACTTGGCATAGTAGCTCACCCGCATGCCATCCTCATCGGCAGCCACCTTGACCGGGTCGTCATAGAAGGCGTTGATCTTGTCAGCCGCCATGCCTGGTGTTTCGAGCCATCGCGGAATGTGAACCGAATGGAGCTGATCGACATCGGTCATCACCCGGCCGATGCCGACGCCCGGTGTCGGACACGTGGTACAGAAAGCGTCGCCGATGAAGATGACCCCGTCGCGGCGATGGCCTTGCGTGGTGCTCAGGCTGATCTGCCTGACCTCGACAGGACTTGCGACTTCGAAGTTGCCGCATCGCGCCGCTATTTCGGGCATCAGTTCGCAGAGCATCTTTTGCGGTTCCTGGCGAAACGCCCGCGTCCACGGCTCGGCCACTTGCCGATAGCCGAACATGTTCGCCCGCATCTTGTCGCCGAGGGGAAAGATGCTGATGTAGGCGATACGGTCGGCAGCCCGCCTGCTGTAGCAGGTGACGGACTGATGACCGAAATCACGCGGGGAGATGGCGAGGTCGAATCCCATCGACAGTGAATGCGCCTTCGATTGCTCGATACGCTCGACGCCGACGGCGCGCCGCACCGCCTCGCCGTGGCCGGTTGCCACCACCAGCAGGCGGGCATCGATGACGGCGCCGTCGGCCAGCACAAGCCGCTGCCGGTCCGGTCCAGTCGAGACCTCGGTCACCTTGCCGACCGTCAGCGGTACTTGCGCAGGCAAGGCGTCGCGCAGGCCATTGATCAACGCGCCATAGGAGAATGTGAATTCAGCCTTCTTCTCATGCGCGAAGAACTGGCCGAGGCGGAAGATATGCGTGTCGGTCGTCGAGGTGACGAGGCTCTTGAGTGTCGCATCGAGGCCGAGCTTTTCGAACAGAAGCATCTGATCCATGCCGATCTTCTCGGCCCGGAATTCCTCGTGGTGGACGCGGTGCGGATCAATCAGCGCCACCTTGCGCCCGGCTTGTCCCAACAGCATTGCCAAGGTGGTGCCGGCCATTCCGGCGCCGACGATCGCCACATCGACTTGGGTCGGGCCAGCCTCTGAGATACTCATTTTGCTGCCCTTTCTGGTGGCAACTGCACGTTTCACAATCTCCGGTAGAAAATATCTTCCGGAGCTAAATCAACCGCAAGCAACCGGAGCGCGTGCCTGGTAGTAACCAATGTTTAGGTTAATCGCGGGTCCGCTGCTTCCAGCGCGGTGCGATCGCCGAGCCATCGATGAACTCAAAGCCGCCAGCCTCGTTGAGCGTGTGAAGTTTACGCCCGCTCCATAGCGCACCTGGATTTAAGATGGTTTCAACGACCTGCTCCATGCCGATCAAATCAAGGTGAGAAATGCGTGCGATGCCAAGCGCCGCGCCATAGCTCCTGCGGCAGTCCTGCACCGGGCGCAGCAGGTCGTTGCCGCGCCTGACGATGCGGCCGGCCGGCCGCGCGGAGGCGATGTCGATCAGCACGGGATTTTTGGGATGCGGCGTCCAGGGGCCGCGAAAATTCGGCGCCGACCATAGGTGCAGCGCGTCGGAGAAGGCGCCGCCGCCGTCGCGGACGGTGGCGAACAGCCACCAGGCGCCGCCATGCTCGACAAGCGTGGCGTCGCTGGCCACGACACCGGACAGAAGCGTCGCCTCCTTGACCCATCCACCGGGGAAGGCGGTGGCCCGGTAGAGATCGACGGTGCCGTTGGCGCAGCTTTCCGGCACCATCCAGACCTCGCCGTCGCGCTCGAAGACGAAGGGGTAGGAGAGATGGTAGGGCAGATCCAGCACCGGTTCAGGTCGTCCGAGCGGGCCTGCCGGGCCGAAGGGCACGGCGGAGATGATGGCTTTGCCGAGCCGGTGGATATAGTCCTCGATGAACAGGGTCAGCTGGCCCTGGTAGAGGATGGGAAACGGATCGGCGTAGAAGCGGCTGCCATCGTCCGGCAGCTCTTGCCAACCCGACGCCGGATGGGCACGCAGGTCGAACAGATCGGAGCCCCCGGTTTGCCGCCAGCCGACCTTCCAATGCGGCGCGTTGTAGCAAAGGTGATAGATCTTCTGGACGATCCGCCGCGCCAGCGCCTTGCCGGCTCTGACCCCAAGCTTGCCGGCCGAGGGCATTGGCGGCGGGCTGCCTGCCTGCGCCGGCTCTGGCAGATCGGGCACCGACTTTGCCGCGCCTGACATGGCAGCGACGATCAGGCTTGCTGTGCGCGCCAGCATATCCTGGAAGGACGCCAGCGCGATGCCGCCATATTCTGTGCCCAGACGCCCGGCCGCGATCGCAACGCCGTTCTCCTCGATGCGGGCAAGTGGCGTGCGGCCGGCGAGGATCGAGGCCAGCAAGGCCGCTTCGCCGCTGGCGCCGTCATAGGTGACGTGCCAGACGCGTGTGCTTTCCAGCCTGACATCGCCGCAGAGGTCGATGACCAGGTCGGGCGAAGCGGGGGACTGCCGATAGGGCGCGAGCGCCGAAAGCGGCACACGCTTGGCCAGTCCATCATGGGCCAGTCCATCATGGGGCAGTCCGTGGATCGCCGTTTCGAGTTGAAACAGGGCTGCGGCGCTGCGCGGAATGCCGCTGCCCGCCGGCCTGACATCGACGGACAGTTCGTCGCCGAGCGCGGCAAGGCGCTCCAGCAGCGTGAGATGAAAGGCGCGGACACAGTCTCCGTCCAGGCGTAGACTTATCTGCATGGTGGAGGCCCGAAAACGCGGTGCCCGGCCTTGCCGGCCAGGCCGGTCCGGTCAAATTGTAACCCCATCTGCATCCGTCTCCGCTCGCCGCGTAACCAACACCTCGATATGTATATTTTTAAGCAAACCGCGTGCCAAAATTCACGTCACCTCTCAACATAATTAACAATGTTTTAACAGTTGGAGGAATAGCTAGGTTAGCGCCGCAACTGACCTTGCCGGCATATGGAGTATTGTCGGAGGCAGCCATGCAATCATCCCTGCCCATGGTTCCTCAGCAACACTCTCCGGATGCGGCACGCGCGGGATCATACGCAGCTTCGACTGTCGAACTGGGCGACCTGAAGCGCATCCTGGTGCGCCGCCGGTTCTGGATCTTCGGCACTGTCGCACTGCTGACGCTGGTCGCCCTTCTCTACGGTCTTTTCACGCCCGCGCTCTACAGCTCGGCGGCGGAAATCCTCATCGATCCGCAGGACCTGCAGGTGGTCACCAACGACGTCAATCCCAGCCGTATCTCACCCGATGGCGGCATCACGCAGGTCGAGAGCCAGGTCAGCGTGGTCCAGTCGACAGGCGTGCTGATGCGGGCGATCGCGGCGACAAACCTGACGCAGGATCCGGAATTCAACGGGCAGGGCTTGCTGTCGCGCGTGCTCGGTTCGGCATCGGCCGAAGGCGACAGGTCGGTGCAGACACTCGACGCGCTGCGCCGGCGCCTGGCGGTCAAGCGGGCCGACAAGGTCCTGGTCCTCGACGTCATCGTCACCGCCAAGAGCGCCGACAAGGCCGCCCTCCTGGCCAACGCCATCGCGCAGGCCTACCTGGTCGATCAGGCGAGCGCGCGCGCGAAAATGGCCAGGGACGCCTCCGAGTCGATCACCGCCCGGCTGGACGAGCAGCGCAAACGCGTCCAGCAGGCCGAGAATGCCGTCGAGGCCTATAAGTCCGCCAACAACATGGTGATGGCGGCAGGGAACCTGGTCAGCGACCAGGAACTGACCGAGATCAACACGCAGCTTGCGGCGGCGCAGAGCCGCACCGCGGCGCTGAAGGCGCAGGTCGACCAGATGCGCCGGCAGAGCGGCACGGCGGACGCAACCTCGGAAGCGATGCGCTCGGCGGTGATCTCGAGCCTGCGGGCACAGGAGGCGACGCTGGTCGACCAGGTCTCGCAGCTCGGCACGGAGCTGGGGCCGCGTCATCCTTCGCTGATCGCAGCCCAGCAGCAGCTGCGCGACACGCGCCAGCTGATCGCGCGCGAGCTCGGCCGCATCGCCACCGCCACCGAGACGGACTACGAGCGGGCGCTGGCCAACCAGCAGGCGCTGGAAGCCAAGGTCGCCGGCATGAAGAGCAAGTCGCTCGACACCGACCAGGCCTCGGTGCGGTTGCGCGAATTGCAGCGCGATCTCGAGGCGCTACGCTCCGTGTACTCGAACTATCTCCAGCGCGCCCAGGAGACGCGCGAGCAGATCAATGTCGACAGCACCAATGCGCGCATCATCTCCAATGCCATGCCCGCGTTGAAGAAAAGCTGGCCGCCTTTGCCGCTGCTGTTGCTGGGCGCGATATTCGGCGGCCTCGGGCTCGGCACCGGTCTGGCGCTGATCGCCGAATATTCCTCGCCGACGGTGCTTTCCAGCGCGCAGATGCAGTCGGCCATCGACGCGCCGGTGCTGGGCGTGGTGCCGGCAAATTCAGGCACTGGGTGGCGCTGGTGGCCTTTCGGCGCAAGTTCGGCCGCCGCCTCCAGCCAGAAGACCGACGCCGTTGTCGGCCTTGCGCTGAGGCGCATGTTCAGTTCGGGCCAGCGTCCGGCGGACTGGCCGCTGGTGCCTTCCATCCTGGTGACATCGTCGCCGGGCGAGGGCGCGCAGCGCAGCCGGGTGGCGCGGCTGCTGGCCAATGCCGCGGCGTCCAGGGGCAGCCGGGTGCTGTTCATCGATGCCAATGCCGGCGGCGGCGACCAGAAGGATCCGCAGCCGGGGATCCTCGATGTGCTGCGCGGCGAGTACGCCTTTGAGGCCGTCAGCCATTACGCCGCCGGCAGCAACGTTGCCGTGCTGGGCAGGGGCCGCTCAAAGGCGGTTTTCCAGGAAGCGCATGGCATCTATTTTGCGCAGCAGATGCTGGCCCGGGCCAGCCGGAGCTTCGAACTCGTCGTCATCGACGGCGGCGCGCTGGCCGACAATCTCAATGCCTCGCCGCTGGTTGCCATGGCCGACGAGATCGTACTCGTCGCCACGCTGAACGCCACCCCGATGCGCGACGTCACGACGACCGCGCAGGCGGTTTCCGTCATGGGGCGGTTGCCGACGGCGGCCTTGCTGGTCGACGAGGCCGCCTGATATGGCTGCCGGTTGGAGCGCAAGCGCTTCGAACCATGGTGCTGCCGCACCCCGCGCCGGCACGTCGCTCGATGCGCTGACGCGCTTCGGACTGATCGCGGCGGTAGCGGTGCTGTTCGGCATCTCGGGCGGCATGCTGTGGCTGGTCGGCTACAATTATGATGGCCTGTTCGGCAACCCGGCGACCAAGATCCACCCGTCCACCTATCTCATCGTCCTCTTGTTTGCCTGGCGCTCCTGTGCGTCAGGCAATCCGGTCGGCTATATCGTCCATCTCGCCGACAGGCGGCCGGCCAGCGCGCTGATGGCCGCCATATCGATCGTGCTTTTGTTCGTCGTCATCGCCAGGCAGCGGCCCGGCATGGCTGGCATGATCGATACGTTCGTGGCCGCGGCACTTCTGGTGCTGATGCTCAGCGAGGACGACGAACGGACATTCGCCGGGCTGCAGACCGTCGTTCACGTTGTCATGACGGCGAATGCGCTGCTTGCCCTTTTCGAGTTCGCCACCAAGACGCTTATCTTCCCCTATCGCCTCGACGGCGTGGCGTTTACCACCGATCTGCGCTCGAGCGCTCTGCAGGGACATCCGCTCGCCAATGCCATGGTGACGTCGATCTACGTGCTTGCGCTGCTCTCCGGTGCCAGATCCCTGTCGACGCCTGTGCGGATAGGATTGATCGGCCTGCAATGCGCGGCACTTGTCGCGTTCGGCGGCCGTTCGGCGATGGTGATGACGATTGTGCTGGGCGGTTGCTACCTGCTTTCCAAGGGCATCAGCAAATTGCGCCGGGGACGCGTCAATCTCCTGGGTGCGGCACTCGGCTTCATGCTTGCCGCGCTGCTGCCGGTCGTCATCATCGTGGCGGCATATTATGGCTTTTTCGACGCGCTGCTGGAGCGCTTCGTGTCGGACAGCGGCAGCGCCAATGCCCGCGTCGAGATGTTCGAGCTCTTCAAGCACCTGGAATTACGCGATCTGATCGTGGGGCCGGATGTCGACCTAATCGACAGCCTGCGCCGCATCAACGGTCTCGAACAGGGCATCGAGAACCCGATTATCCGCACCGTCCTCTATCAGGGCGCCTTCTTCACCCTTTTGCTGACGTTCGGCTTCGTGCTGTTCCTGTTCGAGGTGGCGCGCCGCTGCCATCCCGGCATCTGGTTGCCGATGCTGGGCTGGGTCATTCTGATCAACACCTCGGAAAGCGTCGCGTCGAAGACGACGCTGCTGACCAAGTTCGTGGTGCTGGCGCTGGTGCTTTACCGGCCGACGCGGGCAGCGTTCAGGCCCGTCAGTCCGCCGGCATGGTCAGGCCAAGCGCCGCGATGATATCGGGGTCCAGTGCCCGGGTGGTGTCGTCCATCATGCCCATGCCATCGAAGAGATTCCACAGTGCCCAGGCGAGGCCGAGTTCCTCGGCGCTTCGCCTGACATCGGCGATGTAGCGCGCTCGATCCGGATTGGGGGCGGCGACATAGCGGGCGTCGGTGCGCAGCGCGCCGAACTCGCCCATGATGATGCGTTCCGGCGCAAGGCCGTGGCCGTCGGCCCAGTCGCGAACCTGGCGAAGATATTTGTCGACAAACCAGCGGTCGGGCCGGGCGTCGAAATAGACTTTCAGCACACGCTCGGTCTCGGCATAGGCTGCCTGCTTGGCGTCTTCAGGGGTTTCGGTGTCCTGCGCCATGCGCGCCCTGACCGATGCCAGCGTCGGTTCCAGCGAGCCGGCGGATGCCGGCCACGGCACATTGTTGAGCGACCGGTAGACGGGCTCGCGCATCCAGGGTGCCCCCTGATGGCTGAACAGATAGGGCTCATAGAAGTGGAAGGTGAACAGGATCGGCTCGAACGGGGACAGCGGTGCCGGATCGAGCGCGGTCAGTCCGCTCACCATCGAGCCGCAGCCGCCGGTGACGATCAGCGGCAGGGTCGCGGCCGATGCTCTCGCCGCCGTCAGAAGTGAAAGCTGGATCTGCGACCAGACGTTCGACGCGCAGGCCTGCGCCGGCTCGTTGACCGGCTCGAGCGCCACCCTGCCGGGCTGGAACCGCGCCAGCCTGCCGGCAAGCTCGCCGACCAGCCCGCGGTAGAGATCGAACGCGGGTGCGGCGGTGCTGGAGACCATGCGGTCGGGGTTCCAGTAATGGGTGGCGGCATTGGCCTGGATGTTGACGATGATGCCGAGACCGGCGTGGAGGGTGGCCGTGACGGCGGCATCCAGCATGTCCAGCAACCGGCCGCGCGTGGTGGCGTCGGCGGCCAGGAAAGGGCCGGGATCAACAGGCAGACGGATGAAATCGAGCCCGGTCCTGCGCAGCCGACGCAGGTCGTCCGGGGTCGGCACCGGCCGTTGCGACTGGAAGGGCGGCCAGCCATAGTCGGTGCGCGGAGCGGGAAATTCGCGCGTCAGCGAGAACCAGGGCCAGGCGTTGACGCCACGCCGAAATCGCGGCCCGGCGGCTGCGCGAGCGATTGGTGCGACCGGGAGCGAGCCGAGCGCCGCCGCGGTGGACAGCGCCGTCCGCAGCACCCGCCGGCGCGACCAGCCTGTCATACGGTTCCTGGCGATGCGTGATCCATCGCGGTGGTCTTGGCGGCGGTCACGCCGAGCAAATGATAGGCCTCATTTTCATAGGCAAGCAGGACATCGTCCCAGCGGAAGGCTTCGCGGGCGCGCGCGCTGGCGGCAACGCCGCAGGCCTGGACCAAGGCATCATCGTCCAGCGCCTGCTGCATCCGCTTGGCGCAACTGTCCTTGTCGGTGAAGTAGATCGCCGCAGCCCCGGCGGTCCATCTGTTGTAGGGATTGTCGTGGGCGATCACCATGTTGCCGGCCGCCAGCGCCTCGACCAGCGAGGGGTTGGTGCCGCCGACCGTGTGGCCATGCAGATAGGCGCGGGCGTGGTATCTGAGCGCCTTGACCGTCGCCTGGTCGTAGATGGCGCCCGGCAGGACCACCGAGTCATTCGCCGCCTTGCGGATGGCGGCATGATAGGGGATGTCGTCGGACAGCGTTCCCAGCACCACCAGCTTCATGTCGCGCTTGGCAGAGCAAAAAGCTTCGACGATCGGCAGGATGTTGTTGTCGGGTTCGATGCGGGCGATCGAGATGAGATAGCGCCCGGGCTCGAGGCCGAGCGCCCGGACCGGCGCCTCGGGCGCCGATGTCACCGGATCGGCGCCATAGGCAATGGTGGCGATGGCGCTGCGCGGCCGGCGCGTCGCCAGGTGATCTGCGATGGCGGGATGATCGGCGACCAGCCGATGCGAGGCCCATGCGCCGATCCATTCGTTGAGCCAGAACCAGGTTCGCGCCGCCATTCCCCATTTTGGGCGGCGCCACTCGATGCCGTCCATGTTGGTGAAGATCTTGCGTCGCTTCAGCCTGAGCCAAGTCAGGAAGACCGCGCCATTGTAGCCGAGCACCAGGCAAACGCCCGGTCGCCGGGCGGCGTCGCGGGCGCATTGCCAGTCGAATTCCAGCGTCGCGCGCGGTCCCTTGGAGGCGACCTGGATGTGAATGAGCTCGATGCCGCGCCAGGTTTCGTTGCGCACCCTCTGGTCGATCCGCTCGACCTCATCCTGGCAATAGACGCCGACCTTCCAACCGCGCCCGACAAGAAATAGCGCCAGTTTTTCGGCAAAGGTTTCAAAGCCGCCATGGGCCGCGGGTATGCCGCGGGTCCCCAGGATCAGAATGGCGGGCGTTTCTGGTTTCATGGCCGGCGGCACTTTCACATGTCTCATACATTAGATATTGCTTAATTTATAATGGGCAGATGGCAACTTCCGTGCCAGCTCCCGATTTCGGTATCCTGCGAGGGATCATCGCGCGGGGTTGTAAAAAAACGGTGTTGAAGCCGATGGTTGTTTCATTCTCGGTCAACCCTTCTGTGCGTAGCTGTATCGAAACGAAGCAATGCCTGGGGCGTACGGCCGGCAGTCGGGCGTATCGAACCAGGCATGATTCTTGCGGACGGGCTTCTGCCACAATCGCCCAGCGCGATGGTTGTAGCACCCGGCGGGATATAAAGATGCGGATTGCCTGCGTTCATCAGGGTTATGAACTCTATGGTTCTGACCGCAGCTTTGCGGAGAGCGTTGCCGCGTTGCGCGCCGCGTTTCCGTCGGCCGACATCGAAGTGGTTTTGCCACGTAGCGGGCCGATCGTGCGGATTCTGGAAGCGCATGCCAGCCGGATCGTCTTCGAACCGCTGTGGGTGCTGAGGCGCCAGGCCATTGCGCGCCTTGCGACCGTCGAGATGGCGCGATTGCCGGTTGCCGTGTTCAGGGCGTGGCGGCGGCTCAAGGATTGCGACCTCGTCTATGTCAACACCTCGATCGTGGCCGACTACGCGCTGGCCGCACGCCTTCTTCCCCAAAAGGCCGTCCTGCACATCCACGAAATCCCCGAAGGCGCCATGCGCAGGATACTCGTCGGCCTGATGCGCTGGAGCCATGCCGATCTGATCTTCAATTCACACGCGACACGCGCCGCGTTTGGTGATCCCAAGGCGGCGCGTGCGTATGTCGTCTACAACGGTGTTGCCGGGCCGGCGGCGGTCGAACCGATGACGTATGATGGCAAGCGCCCATTGCGGGTGCTGCTGCTTGGCCGTATCAACCGGATCAAGGGGCAGGAGATCCTGCTGGAGGCGATCGCCTCGATGCCGGCGGAACTCCAAGCGAGGATCGAGGTGCGACTGGTCGGCGGCGCCTTCGAAAGCACTGAGCGCGAGCATGCGCTTGCCGAACTGGTCGAAACCATGGGGCTTACCGGGCGCGTCAGAGTCCTGCCTTTCATTCCCGACCCTTCGGAGCATTATCGATGGGCCGATATCGTCACCGTGCCGTCGCGGCGTCCGGAATCGCTGGGCCGCGTCGCCATTGAGGCGATGGCATACGGCCGGCCGCCGCTTGTGTCGGCGATAGGCGGGCTGGTGGAAGTGGTCAGCGACGGGGAGACCGGCTGGCATGTTCCGCCCGGCGACGCAGCAGCTCTTGGCGCGAAATTGCAGGAGATCATCCTCGCCCCTCAGGCCTGGCGCGGGTTTGTCGCTGCCGGGCGCGCGCGCTACGAGGCAATCTTCAGCGAGCCGGTCGCGGCCGCGGCGATCACCGCGATCGCCGCCGACAAGCTGAAGACGACCATCGCGCGGCCGGGCAGGGTGCCTGCTGCCCGCGAAGCGGAGACGCGGCCGTGAAGTTAGCGTTTCCGAGCCATCTGGTTCGACGCCTCGTGCTGATGATCGGCGGCGAGGCGATGCAGAGCGGCTTTCATTTTGCCCTCAACATCATGCTGTTGCACATGCTGTCGGCGCAGGGCTACGGCCTCTTCGCCATCGGCATGGTGATGGGCGGTGTCGGCCTGTCCTATATCAGGTCACTCACCGCCGTTCCCGCCAGCATCTGGATGAGCAAGAGCACCAACAGCGCCGGCGTCGATACCTATGACGTGGCGTTCGGAACGGCGGCGCTGATCGTGGCGTTGCTGATGGCCGTCGGCACGGCAGTCCTGATGCATGTCCTTGGCGATCCAAGCGGAATTGCCGCCGGCTGCTTCGTCGGTGCCTGGTCGTTGCGCAGCCATATGCGCACGGCTTTCTTCGCACGGCGCCAGCAGGTTGTCGTCTCCATCAGCGATGGCGCGTTTACAGTCGCCGGCTGTGTCCTGACCGGGCTGTCGATCTGGTTGGTCCAAGACCCGCTGCAGACCGTGTTCTATGCACTAGCCGCGGCAAATGTATTCGGCATTTTCGTCCTGGTCCGGCTGGCGCGGCGCTCGCTTCGCATCAGCTTCCGCATGCCGACGCGGCGACGCTATGTCAGACTGTGGCCCCAGCTGCGCTGGTCGGCATTCAGCGCGACCACCACCAACATCCAGGGTCAATGTCTGGCGCTGCTGGTCGCCGGCATTGCCGGTCCTGCCGCCTACGCACCGCTGGCGGCGGTTCTGGTGCTGTTTGCCCCGCTGCGCATCATCAGCCTTGCTTTCGTCAACATGACGCAGCCGGATCTCGCCAGGCTGATGCGGAACAATGAAACAGGCCGTGTCTGGACGCAGGCCAAGATCTGGGCGCTCGTCATGGGGTTTGGCGGCCTTGCATATGGATGCGCCATCATGTTCGTCCTGCCGATGATAAAATCCCAGGCTCTCCAGGACGCTTCGACCTGGTTCATCGGACTTTTCGTGATCGCGAATTTTGTCCCGATCATGCTCTATATCATGCCCCGTATCGTGCTTGAGATACTCGGCGATTTTCGGATCGTCGCGTTCACCACGACGGGCGGCGCGGTCGTCGGGCTGGCACTGATCGCGGCCCTGCTGGCAATCGCGTCTCCGCCGTGGGCGTTGTTGGGTTCCGCCGTCTCGGAGATGTTCGTGCTCGTGGCATCATGGTATTTCGCGCATCACCGCATGTGGAATATCGAGCATCCCGACGAGGCGCGCGACAGCCGGTTGGGCGCGTGGCGGCGCACGCTGTCGTTCGCCACGGCAAAGCGATAGGAAAAAATATGGCAGTCCAGGCGGTGCAAATTGCTGCGGCGACCGGCTCGCCCGATGGCCAGTCCTCCCATCCGGCCACCGTCGTCGCCAACGATGCATACACGGCGCGGCTTCACACCAGCCTGGAAGCGGTGAGGCCGCTCTGGCTGCGCCTCCAGGCGGACGGTGTGTGCACCGCCCACCAGAATTATGCCTGGGCCGAGGGGATCGTAGCGCGGCTGATGCCGGAAGGTGCCGAACTGCTCATCGTGGAGGTAAACGACGCCGTGACGGGCGTGCCGCGAATGCTGGTGCCGTTGATACGGCGACCGGCTTTCCGCCATCGGGTGATCGAGTGGCTGAGCTGTGGCGTTTGCGACTATTCGGCACCGTTGCTGGCCGATGCGAGCCCGTGGACGACGCAGTCGGCGCAGGCCGCGTGGGCCGCGGTGCGTTCCGTGCTGCCGCCGGCGGACCGTATCCAGATCAGGGGAATTCCGCAATCGATCAGCGGTGTCGCCAATCCGCTGGCCTTGTTGGCGGCCACGCGCGATTCCCTGCATACCAGCTTCGGCCTCACCATCGACGGCGATCCGGAGACCGTCCTCAAGCGACTATGCCGGCCATCCTTCGTCAAGGCTTTCAACAAGGACTGGCGTCGCCTCGAACGGCTTGGCGGCGTGGAACTGGTCGAAGCCAACACGCCGGCCCTGGTGGAGGTCATCTTCGCCGGCCTGGTCCGGATGCGGCTCAGCCGCTTTCGCGAACTGGGCCGCTTCGACCTGCTGACGCAGGCGGCGGTTGTCGATTTCTATCGAAACGCTGCTCTCGAGGGCCTGTCGGATGGGTCGGTGCGGCTCTTCGGGTTGCGTGTGGGTGAAGCTCTTATCGCGGTCCAATACCTGCTGATCCATCAAGTCACCGTTCATGCTCTGCTGATCTCAATCGATCAGGGCGCGGTGCCCAATGTCTCGCCGGGACTTCTGATCATGGGCAAGTTGATGAGCTGGGCGCGCGGGCGCGATTTCAATTATTTCGACCTGTCGGTAGGCAACCAGAGTTATAAGGAACATATGGGTGCCTTGGGTTCGGGTCTGCGCGAGCTTTGCCACGGGATTACGGTGCGAGGCAGCGCCGTGAGCGCAGCCATCGAGATCCGCAACCGGGCCGAGGTGTTCGTGCGCTCCAAACCTCGGCTGCTGAAGAGGCTCCAGGGACTGATGCGGGGTTTGCGGCGCCTGCGCGGGGGATCAGAATGACGGGAGAAGCATGTGGCAAGCTACGCGGCGGGAACGACTCCGATAAAGGATTTGCCCGGTGGGCCGGTTTCCCCTGCTGTCGCCAACGTTGATGCAACCGCGCACTTCACGGCTCGGCTGCACACCAGCTTCGACACCGTAAGGCTGCTATGGCTGCTCCTTGAAGCTCACGGCGTCTGCACTGCCCACCAGCATTATGCCTGGGTCGAAGGAATCGCCGCACGGCTGATGCCCAAAGAAGCGGATCTGGTCCTCGTCGAGGTGAGTGACGCCGTGACCGGCGCGCCGGCCATGCTGCTGCCGCTGATGCGGCGGCGGGCTCTCGGCCACCACGTGATCGAATGGCTGAGCTGTCGCGTGTGCGACTACTCAGTGCCGCTGCTGGCGGATGGGAGAGCGTGGACCAGGCAGAGTGCCGACGCCATGTGGGCGGCGGTCCGTGCCGTGCTGCCACCGGCGGATCGCATCCATATCGCGGGAATTCCGCAGCAGGTCCACGGCGTGGCCAATCCGCTGGCATTGCTTTCGGTGGCGCGGGACTCCATCCAGGTCAGCTCCGGCCTCGTCCTGCATGGTGATCCGGAGACGCTCATCAAGCGGATCTGCAAGCCGTCCTTCGCCAAGGCCTTCCGCAAGCATTGTCGCGGCTTCGAACAGCTTGGTGGCCTCGCTCTGATCGAGGCCGACACGCCTGATCTGGCCGAGGAGCTCCTGGATGCGCTGTTGGAACTGCGGCTCAAGCGTTTCCGTGAGCTCGGGCGTTTCGACCTCCTGACTGAGGCGCCGGTCGTCGATTTCTACCGCGCCGCGGCGCTGCGAGGCCTGTCCAATGGATCGGTGCGGCTCTTCGGACTACGCGTCGGTGAAGCCTGGCTCGCCTCCATCTATGTGCTGGTCAGAAAAGGCACACTTCACGCCCTCCTGCTCGGCATCAACCAGAATGCGGTCGCCAATGTCTCACCCGGCCTGACGACGATGGGCAAGCTGATGATGTGGGGATGCGAGCGGGGCTTCGACTATTTCGACCTGTCGGTCGGCGGCCAGGGCTACAAGCAACATATCGGCGCCTCGAGCTCGGTACTGGCCGAGATTTGCGAACCGGTGACGGTGCGGGGCAGGGCTGCGAACGCAGCCATTTTGCTGCGCAGCCGGGTCGAAGGCATGACGCGGTCGCGTCCCCGGCTGCTCAAGGCCGTCCAGGGCCTGACGCGCCGCTTGCGGCGATTGAAGGACTGAGGACGAACGTTTGCCGGTCCTGCGATGCAGAGCACCAAGGCCGGCAGGCAAGCTTGTTGACAGGGTCGGTTAACTCTATATCTGAAAGCGCGGCTTGACGTTCAGAAATGAGTGTCCTCGGCAGATTTTTTTAAGTTAGCGTTTTCGGCAGATCATCTCGATGAATGCAAGTTTAGGAGATGGGATTCGTTCCATCCTCATTATCCAAACGAAGTACATTGGAGATGTCGTTCTGACATCTGCTTTGGTTCGCAATCTACGTCTTTCTTATCCACAAGCATCGGTGACCATGCTTTGTGCGCCGGGTCTCAAGGAGTTCATCGTCGCGCAAGGGATCGCCGATGTTGCCGTTGGCTTTGAATCCCGTGGCAGAGGAAGGACTCTGCGCAAGCGTTTGAGCGACTATCGTGGCGTCATCTCTGATTTGCGGCGTCGAAGATTTGATCTTAGCATCGACCTTACCGATTCAAAAACCTCGCGGATCATGCATCGTTTGATCGGCGCTCCACTTCGCGTCGGCTTCGATCCTTCCGAGCATCCGATGAAGTTCTGGGAAATCCAGCTTGCAAACGTTCTCGCCGCGACCTTCGGACATGGCGGACCGCATTATCTCTACAGGAACCTGTCTCCACTCCGCGCCCTTGGGCTGGATTGTGAGGACCCAACACCTCGGCTGCAGCTGACCAGTACTGCCCAGGAAGAGTGTGCCAGGCTTCTTGCGGAAAACGCTTTGGCGAAGAAGTCTTACGTGGCCGTGCATGCCGGCGCGAGGTTCGAAGGCCGTTGTTGGCCGCCGCAACATTTTGCTGCGGTCATCGACGAAGTATACGCCAAAACCGGGCTGCGATCCCTCCTTGTTGGCGGGCCGGATGAAGGGCTTGCCGCGCAAAGGATCCTTGAAGTGGCAGCATCGCCGGTCGCAAGTGTCGTCGGAAAAGCCTCGCTTGAGGTCCTGACGGCATTGTTGGCCGAAGCGTCGATCTTTCTTGGCAATGAGAGCGGCCCGATGCACATCGCGGCCTCTGTCGGAACTCCAGCGGTGGGGCTGTACGGTCTGACGTCGCCAGAGCAATGGGGCCCGTTCGGTGTTCCCAACCGGACGCTCCAGCCGCCCATGCCTTGCCCATGCATCGCTCCAGGTGTGTGTAAAGAAAACAACGCCGGTGGGGTCTATTGCGTCCAGCGGCTCCAGGTTGCCGATGTTGCGGCGGTGACACTCGATCTCATCGGCACGGAAGTTCAAAAATCTGCTCATTCGGGCATGCCGGCCGCGTAGCAGGGCGGCAGCGACGGGCGATTGTTTGGCGGCGCGCTTCACGTCTTGATTCAGGCCGAGGCTCAAACATCTTCAAAAGATTGGCAAATTTGACCGGGCCGCATCCTGCGCTGTCCGCGAAATTGACAGGACGGCGCGTCTCCGCCATCCTTGACCCCAGTCGTCAGGCTGCCGGCAGCGGCCGCGTTGTGTGTCTGGGGCGACCGAGGGCAGTGTCATGTTCAGTCCCGTCACAGGTCAGAATTCCAAGCGCGCCGCGGTGCGCAAGGCGCTCGATCGTCACAAGGTCTACATCACCGCGCAGCGTTTTTCGGCAGGCAGCTACCAGGCCCGGGTTCTGGTCGACGGCGAGGCCTATTGGGTCGACGAATTCCGGCTGAGCCAGCTGCAGCAGGGACTGTCGCCGGCGGAGCTCGAGTTGACGCCGGCTGCTGACGATTGAGCGCGACTGGCTTGTTCCTGGCCTACGTGCTTGGACCTTTGCCATGACCACCCCGCCAAAGCTCCAATCCTACCGCGCGAGGCGTGAATTTTCCAAAACGCCGGAACCGGCAGGCGGCCTCATCACGGACGAAGGCAACCGCTTCGTTGTCCACAAGCACCACGCCACCGCGGACCATTATGATCTGCGCCTACAGGTCGGCGATGTCTTGAAAAGCTGGGCGGTGCCGCGCGGCCCTTCGCTCAATCCGGCCGACAAAAGACTGGCGGTCGAGACCGAGGATCATCCGCTCGAATATATCGACTTCGAAGGTGTCATTCCCGAAGGCGAGTATGGCGGCGGGCCGATGATCGTCTGGGATACCGGCAGCTGGGCGCCGATGGACGATGTCGAAAAGAGTTTGCGCACCGGCGCCTTCAAGTTC
>NZ_RZTC01000084.1:0-27999 GCF_004023165.1 Mesorhizobium sp. M7A.F.Ca.MR.176.00.0.0
GCAACTCAGCACCATGAGCAAAAATGTAGCATAGCTGCACTCACCCCGTCAACCGTTTTCTGAGAAAAAATTCCTACTTCGGCCGAAACTCCGGCCTGACCGACGCTGGCAAAGCGCATAAAACCCTGCTTTTGCCGGCGGCTGGTCATAAGCCGGCAGGTGTGAAATCATTCGTCGAAGCTCATGGAATGATTCCCGTCGCACGGCCTTGTGGGAGAGGACGATGGACAGACCAGCCATGGCATCCGTGTTCAGGATGCGGCATGCACAAGCCACGGTTTCCGGCGTGCGCAGCACCGGCCAGGGTCAGGCCGATCCAGTCATCCGCGTGCGTTCGCTGGGCGAAGCCATCCGTTTCGTCGCCAACGCCTACCCCCAATACGACATCGGCGCCGTCGCCATCAACTGTGGGGATGTTTCGATCGGCAGCCTCGGCAACCTGGAGGTCAAGGCGCTGTGGCGCGAATATGGCGAACGGCTGACGCAGGAATAGGCATTCGCCCGCAGCCTTTCTGGAGCGGAAATGCCGCTCGCGCGTTTCAACCCCAGCCACGGGAGCAATCGCCATGAATGTCGCCAACCTGCAACTCGAAGGCCTGCTGATGGCCGTCGCCTCGATCAACCGCCTCCTGGTTCAAAAGGGGGTGCTGACGGCGGAGGAGATCGACCTGGCCTTGCGCAAGACCGAGGCCGGCGAGACCAACCAGGAGCGGTCCGAAGGCATGTCCGCGTCAAGCCGCGACGCCGTCAACTTTCCGATCCGGCTGCTGGAACTCGCCAACCAGTGCCAGCCGGAGGCGGAGATGCCGTCTTTTTCGAAGCTGGCCCGCATGGTCGGCAAGATAAAGGAACCCTACAACGACCAGCTGTGAGCGGGGCCGGCGGGCGTCCGCGGCGGCCCGCTGCCCACGCCTCAAGCACTGCCCGGCCATCCCGAATTGAGCGAAAGCACCTTGCCCGGTCCATGTACGGCCGCAAACAGCAGTCCGGCCAGGAACGAAAAATGGTCGACGAAGAAGCCGAACTCGGCCTGGTTGTCGGCCCAGTGGCTGGGTCCGTGAAAGGCGAAGCCGAGGAACAGCACATAGGCGGCGGCGACCACGGCTGCCTGCGAGAAGAACGCGCCGGTCAGGAAGCACAGCACCAGCGCGACTTCCAGGATCGCCGCGCACCAGGCCAGGAACAGCGGAAATGGAAAGCCGGCGGCGGCGATATAGCCGGCGGTGGCGTCCATGCCCATGAACTTGAAGGTCACGGCCATCAGGAAGACGCCGGCGAAGATCAGCCGGGCGACGACAAGGGCCGCGGTCTGCCACGGTGATTGAGTGATTTGCGACGACATGCTCGTTCTCCAGCTTTGCAGGTTGATCGCTCCTAGGACGCGCGACCGGCGCCAGGTCCGACACATCAGGCCAATTTTTCTCGACAGGATCGCAGAGGGCTTTCGAAGCGTCACACCGTACAGCAAGAGCGCTTTTCGGTTTGCCGGCTGACGGCATATTATTGCTCGCTCCAAGGGGGAATCGGACATGGCCAAGGCATTGACCATCGGCGCACCGCGGCATGCGGCGACGAGCACGGCCTACGAACAGGAATGGAGGGATATGCTGGCTCCGCATCTCGACGCCCTGCTCCGCAAGGTCGAGGCCGCCGGCTGGAACCGCGGGCAGGCCGCCTCGGCGCTCATGTATCTCGCCGCGATGCGGCTGAAGCCGGCCTGACGACGGCCCGAACGGCTTTCCGGCGCCGCCGCGATTGAAACTTGTTGGTAATCACGGAAGTGCTATCGTTAGTCGGGGCTAATGCACCGGCGGTGCAGGGATTTTGGGTGGGCTGAAATTTGCGTACAAGCGTCAGGTTTGGGGCGATATCTCATGGCGTGCGGTCGGCGCCGCTGGAGTGCAGCGGCTGCGGCGGCGCTGGCCAGGTCTTCGAATGCCCGCGCTGGACGAGTTCCAACGGCCATTGCTGCCCCGCCGGCACGCACCGGCGCGGCTGCCCCGGCCTCAGCGCGGCATGCTCCGAATGTGACGGCGACCACGCTGCCGCCGCCGACCCCATGCGGGCCTCGGCCTGATACACGCCTATCGCAGCCCAGGCCGTGTCGTCTGGTGGAACCGGCGGCGCCAATCTGTGTTATGTCGTGTTGATCGCGGGCGCCGAAGGCTGCGCGTCCCCGACAACAGAAAGCGAGGCCTGAGATGGCTGACGACAAGTCGAAGACGAAACAGGACCGCAGGCAGGTCTCGAGTGAAGAGCCCTACGAGGTTGCCGCCTTTGCCCGCAAATACGGCATCCCGCCAAGCGAGGCACAGACCATCATCAAGCGCTACGGCCCCTCGCGCAAGAAGCTCGACGCCCATATGGCGGCCCGCGGCTAGCCGAAGCCATTTCGCCTGGGCGGCGTTAAAGATGCTGCGGGCCGTGTCAACCGGGCCTGGTGGTACGGTGAACAGGATATCTTTTTCCCGGTTTCTCATCCTGGCCAACGAAACGGCAGACGAGCATCTGTCCCACCCGGCCCGCAGCGCCACGTATTGAGGGAGGTCGCCATGTCCGACACCATACGCAGGACCGGGAGTTGCCTGTGCGGCGGCGTGCAGTTCGAGGTTCACGGCGCGCCGCTGCGCTTCGGCCTGTGCCATTGCAAGGACTGCCGCAAGGCCGGCGGTTCGGTCTACTCGGCCTTTGCCATCTGGCCGCGCGAAGCCTTCGAGACCACCGGCCTCGTCAGCTCCTATGGCACGCGGAGCTTTTGCCCGACATGCGGCGGCCGCGTCGCCTGGGTCGACGACAACGAGGCCGAGGTGGCGATCGGCAGCCTCGACATCGCGCCGACCGATCTCGTGCCCGAATATGAATTGTGGACCTCCAGGCGCGAGACCTGGCTGCACGCTCTGCCCGGCACCGAACAGTTCGAGCATGACCGCCCAGCGCAGCACAACGCCGAAGCGCCGACGCCGAGATCGCTGTCGGACATCGACGCTGAGATTTGATCTCTTGGCAAGGGAACCCTGTCCTGCCGGCGACGTTACCGAGCGCTCTCACGCATGTCGCCAGCGACACTTGCGGCAATCATGGAGACGACCGTTGAACGACAAGATGTTTCCCCGCCCCATCAGGCTGAAATTCGCGCCTGAGCGCGAGCGCATCATCCGCAGCGCCTGGGAAGGGCTGGAATGCCTCGCCGACTGGCCGGCTGGCCAGGGACGGCGCTACCGGGCGGCGTTGCGCAGTTGCCGCGATGCGCTGGATGGCTGGACGCCGGCGGAAAAAGCGATGCGGGCGATGATCGACGCCGCGCGCGAAGCAAAACTCCTCCAGTAGATGGAAAACAGGACATGTCCGAGCTCATTTTGCCCACACCGATGCGGATCAAGCCGCATGGGTCGGACACGATCCGCGACGTCGCAACGCTCAAGGATGCCAGCGAAATCCTGATCGACTGGCCGCAGGCCAAACGCGGCCCGTTCTACCAGGCGGCGCGCGAGAAGGTCGAATCAGCATTGGAAACCGGGACAGGCGCCGCCGAGGCGCAGGAAGCGTTCGCAGCGCTCTGCAGCCACTCCGGCGTCCTGGTGCGATAGCGGTTTCAATGAAAAGAAGCAGGCGGGGGCGTCGTGCCTCGCCTGCTTCACGCAAATCGTCCTGATCACTCGCAATAGTCGATCGATTATTCCGCCGGAAGCTCGCCCTGTACGATCGGGTGTGAAGTTTCAAAGCCAAAACTCTTCGGCGCCAGCAGAATCAAGGCAATCACGATGGCAATCGAGGCAAGCAACGTGGCTGTGGTCGCAATATCTCTCACGATAATCTCTCCGAATTCCAAGTCGTGAGAGAAACGCCCCCAAGATAACGAGGTTCCATTAGCTTGCGCGATAATACCAGCGAGCGCAGGTTATTGCTTCGGCGGCTGGGGCGGCACTTCACCCGGCTTGATCACCGGCGTCTTGCCTTCGTTCGGCGCCGGCGCCGCCATGCCCTGGTCGCCCGTCGGGGGCGGTTTCAGCACGCCGCCGCAGTCGTTGAGCTTCGCGGTCAAATTGCCGTCATCGGCCTGCTGTCCAGGCTGCTGTTTTGCCCCTTGCTCGGTCTGAGCCCTGCATTTGTCGGCCTGCGGCGCCTGGCTGTCGTTCTGCTGCTGGGCCGCGGCCGGCACTGCCAGCGCCAGCATGAGGCCTAGTGGCATGATGGCAAGAATTCTCATCACTGCCTCCTTCTTTCTTTCACGGTCGCCCGCGGCGACCTTCCTTTCAAAGGGACAACGCCTGTCGATGAAAAAGGTTGGCCGCCTCGCCGCGCGGCATTGCAACCAAACCCGTTTGCCGGCCGTTGCGCGTGCCGGAGGCGATCATGTTCGAAGGTTTTCAAGGCGCGGAAATCGACACCGGCGATGCCGGCATATTCTGCCTGCGCGCCGGCGGCGGGCCACCGCTGCTGTTGCTGCACGGCTTTCCGCAGACGTATCTGATGTGGCGCGACATCGCCCCCGCTCTGGCCAGCCGGTTCAGCGTCGTCTGCGCCGACCTACGCGGCTATGGCCGCAGTTCCTGTCCGGCATCCACTCCCGACCACGCCCCCTATGCCAAGCGCACCATGGCCGCCGATATGATGAGGCTGATGGAGAAGCTGGGTTTCAGCAGATTCATGGTCGCCGGCCATGATCGCGGCGGGCGTGTCGCCTACCGCATGGCGCTCGATCATCGGGGCAGCATCGACAAGCTCGCCGTTCTCGACATCGTGCCGACCGCCGATGCCTGGGACCGGGCCGACGCCAGGCTGGCGCTGGGTTATTGGCCATGGTCGCTGCTGGCGCAGCCCGAGCCGTTGCCGGAAAAGATCCTGTCCGGCGCCGCCGAGGCGGTCGTCGACAATGCGCTCAACGGCTGGGGCTCGCCGCCATCGGCGTTTCCAGCCGAAGTGCGTCGGGCCTATGTCGAGGCCTTGCGCGCGCCTGCCCACGCCCATGCCATCTGCGAGGAATATCGGGCGGCAGCCACGCTCGACCGCGAGCACGATCATGCCGACAAGGCAGCCGGCCGGCGCATCCGCTGCCCGCTGCTGGCGCTATGGAGCGGTCAGGGCGCGTTGGCGCAATGGTATGCCGGCGAAGGCGGGCCGCTGGCGCTGTGGCAGGGCTGGGCCGACGATGTGCGTGGCCAGGCGATGCCAGGTGGACACTTCTTTCCCGAGGAGAATCCGGCGCGGACGGCCGATCTGCTGGCCGGCTTCTTCGGTGAAACCAGTCACGGCATCTCTCGGCGAACGGGATTACCTTCGCCCTCCCTTTGATCGGGCCGAGGCCCCCTCCTTTTCCGCCTTTGCCTGACTGCCTTCATCACCGGCGGCAAGGCCGGGTCCGCTTTCGAACCGGCGCAGAAAGCCGGCAACGACCAGCACGATCAGCGTGCCGAACCCGGCCACTTGCCAAAGACCCAGTCCGCAGGCGACGCCGATCGCGCCCGCCAGCCACATGCCGGCGCCGGTCGTCAGCCCATGCACCTCGCCGCGCGAAAACATGATCGAGCCGGCGGCGAGGAAAGCGACGCCGGCGGTCACCGCCTCGACCACCCGGATCGGATCGACCTTGACCGATTCCCCGGCGAACATCGGCGCGTGCACGATCTCGACCGTCAGGATGCCGAAGGTGGCGGCGGCGACGCAGACGAGAATATGCGTGCGAAGTCCGGCCGGGCGGTTGCGCCATTCGCGTTCGAAACCGATGACCGCGCCATAGAGGGTGGCCAGCAACAGCCGCGCCGCGATGACCGGAAACGAGGTGTAGGTGGAATGGCCGAATTCCTCGACGAGTTGTTCCATGATGTCCCCTCCAAAAGCTTGACGCCACAACGCGGCCACCGGGTCGCGGTTCCTGAATCCACGGCCAGGTGCGGCAAGGATGCGGCCGCTTTTGAATACGCATCTGCCAAAGGGAGGTTGATGGAACCAACCCTCAAGGGCTCAGGAAGGCTCGGTTTCGGGCAGGTCGGCGCCGAGCTGCGGAACGATGATCGAGTCCAGGGGCGCCGTCAGGGACCATTTGAGATGGCCCGGGCTGCGATCCAGCACCGCCAAGCCGTTCAGCGATTGCGGCGCGACCCGTTGCAGGACGACGGTGCCGAAACCCTTGCGCGTGCTTTCGTCCCGCCGCTCTCCCTCGCGCACCGGCATCGTCTCGTCCCAGACCAGATGAATTTCCCGCTTGTCCGAAACGCCTTCGACGATCCGCCAGGTGATCTCGAGCCGCCCGGCCTCGCTCGCCAGCGCGCCATATTTTGATGAGTTGGTGCCGAGTTCATGAAATGCCATGCCGAGATTCTGCACGGCGTTCGGCTGCAGGGTCAAAAGCGGCCCGGAGAGCGATACCCGCGCCTCGTGGCCGAACGGCTTGAGCTGCTCCTGGGCGAGGTCGAAGAGGCTGGCGCCGGCCCATTCCGAGTTCACCAGCAGATCGTGCGACCGCGACAGCGCCATGATGCGGGAGCGGATCAACTCCTCGAATTCACGCGGATCGGTCGAGCGTTTGCTGGTCTCCCTGATCATCGAGAGGATCACCGCGAACTGGTTCTTGACGCGATGGTTCACCTCGCGGAGCAAAAGCCTGATCCGGCGCTCGCTCTCCTTGCTGGCGGTGATGTCGCGGGCGATCTTCGAGGCGCCGATGATCTCGCCGGACACGTTCCTGATCGGCGAAATGGTCAGCGACACGGCGATGAGGCCGCCATCCTTGCGCCGGCGGATCGTCTCGTAGCTGGCCAGCAGCTCGCCCCTGCGAACCCGGCTGATGATGTCGGTCTCTTCATCCTTGAGATGATCGGGGATGAGCATGAGCACGGAGCGGCCGACGGCCTCTTCGGCGGTGTAGCCGAACATGCGTTGCGCCGCCGCGTTCCAACTGGTGATGATGCTGTTCAGATCCTTGCTGACGATGGCGTCGAAGGACGAATCGACAATCGCTGCCAACCGCGCATCGGCGGTGATGGCGATCAAGGCATCACGGCCCGCCAAATCTATCACGGTCGACCCCTTTTCCCTCTGCGCGGATTGCGCGCATGGCCACCAATGCGCCGCGGTGCATTTTGGTTGCAATCGCCTCCAACATTCCTCCCAGGAACAGTCCGGGCAGTTCATGTCCGGAACCTTGCGCGCCTGCGCGAGTTGCACCCGACACCCCCCGTGGACGGCTCAATAAGGAGGCACACAATGAGCGACGGCAACAGCGATCTCGACCGGGTCTGGAAACTGATGGACAGGATCGGCTTCTGTATGCTCGCCACTCGCGAAGGCGATGACATCCGCTCGCGACCGATGGCGGCGCATGTGGTGCGCGACGAAAACGCCGTCTACTTCCTCACCGATGTCGACAGTCACAAGGATGACGAGATCGAAGCCGAGCCCAATGTCGGTCTCGCCTTCGCCGATTCAGGCGGCCAGAAATATGTTTCCGTCAGCGGTCTGGCGGCGGTTTCGAACGACCGCGCCAAGATCAGGGAGTTGTGGTCGACCCCGGCCAAGGCCTGGTGGGACAGTGCCGATGATCCTTCGATCCGCGTGCTTAAGGTGACGCCGAAAGACGCCCAGTATTGGGACAGCCCCGGCACCGTGGTCAGCTATGTGAAGATGCTGGCCGCAACGGTCAGCGACAGCCGCCCGGAAATCGGTGACACCGGTAAGGTCAGGATGTAGCCGGACGGCGTTGAAAATCACGACATCAGTCAGATGTACGAATGCCGGCGGGTCGCATTTGACATATTGCTGGCGGCATTCCGGCGCGGATCAGTCTGGCTTGGGAGGGTCAGGGGCATTCGGCACTGGATCGGCGTCAGTATCCCTTTGCGGACAGTCCTCATAGCTGTGGTCGCGCCCGCCGCAGAAAGAACAGCACATGGCCTCGCGATCCCGGTTTCCGGGCCGCCATTGCGGGGTTTCGTAGGGCTTCCTGCCATCCATCCTCAGCAATGCACGACGGACCATTTGGTTGCGCCGCCACAGACGGCCAGCCGGCGGTTGCGGAACCACCCGCCGGGATGCGAGTTTCGGCCGATATATCCATTCGAGGGAACAGCCATGCCGATGCGCCGAATTGCCTTGATAACGGCAGCGATCCTGCTGGCCGCGACCGGCCTCGCCGAAGCCAGGCCTGACACCCGCACGATGAGTTGCGACCAACTCCGGCAACTGCTCCAAAGCCGCCATGCCGTGGTGCTGACCACCGGCCCCAACACCTATGACCGCTATGTCAGGCAGTTCGGCAACGAATGCGACTGGCCGGAGGTGCCGATGTCGGCCTATGTCCCGACCCGTGACGGCAGCTGCCCGGTCTACCGCTGCGAGGAACCTGTCACCAACTTTCCGGACTGACACCGCGCTTCCAATCGGCTTTGCCGCCGCAGTGCGTTGATCCCGGCGCGCGAACCGGCTAGGGGTGGGGCGCAACGTGCATTTTCCCGCTTCGTCTAATGGTAGGACAGCGCCCTTTGAAGGCGTGAATCGAGGTTCGAGCCCTTGAGCGGGAACCAGCAACCAAGCGTTCGGCTGCTCAAAAGCTGCGCGCAGGGCTGGCCAGCCGGCATCAGCGTATTAGCGACCGCTTGTATTTCGCCCCAAGCAGGATCATCATCCGGACCGTCAGTGGCTTCAAGGGGTGCAGCGCCATGGAACTGAGTTGCTTTGACGGGGGCGTCCTTGCATCGACGATGTCCCTGAACGTCACGGCGGTTTTCATAATATTGACCGCATTTGCCGCATTTCGGCTGGTTGCAATGTCAGGCGAAGGTTCTGTCGACCAACTCCAGACCGCGTAGCCCGCAGGGGACCTCCGGTTCAGGAGAAGGCATATGGCCGCGAGAAAAGTGATAGCCGTCAAGGATTGGTCTTGCGGCATGAGCGACGAGCTCGGCCGCGTCGTCCTGACCATCAACCCGACCGAGGGTGAGCCCATCCTGGTTTTGATGACAATCTTCCAGGCGGCAAGGATGGCCGGGGAATTGCGGGCTCCGAAACTCGTCTCCATGCCTCGGTGACGCCACGCCCCTGGGCAAATCGGATCAAGCTCGCCGGGGCAGCCCCAACGCCCTCCCCAGCGAGCTGTTGGTCCGTTACGATGAACGATGGAGCAATTACTGCTTTACGAATCCGGGCGCCATTAAGTTGCATCCGGCCTCCTGAAACCATTTCGCGGACACCGCGTTGACCACCGGGCCGACACAGGAGACATCTCATGACCGTCAACTGCCGCATATCGATCGACAACCGGCCGGAGGCCACGGACGCCATTTTTCAGGCGGTTCCACGGATCGGCGAAAGTGTTGCGCTGTCGATCGACGGAACCACGCAGGATCTGCGGGTATCGCGCGTCGTGCACGTCACCAATGGCAGCCTGGAAGGTGCCGCGATCGTCGTCGAAGTGACGACCAACATCCTCTGAACCGAGAGTCTCGTCCCGGTACGCCAGCCGGCGCCGCGTCGCGGCAACTGCCGACCGGCCTGCGGGGCCAGGGCGGCTCACGCGTGGTGAACCGCCCTACTCCTTGCCGCCGTCGGAAATGCCGTTGCCGCCGGCGGTTGGCAAGATGCCGAAGTCTTGCGACTTCGTCCCTTGCTCCGCCGTCAGGAAGCCATCCGAGGCAAGACCGCGCCGCAGCAATTCCCTCACGGCGGCCGAACGGCTCGGCATGCGCTTGTCAAAGCGCCAGTTTTCCAGCGCCGCCAGTTCGTCTGACGTCAGCATGATCTGCAACCGTTCCGGGCGTTCCAGTTCAGTCATCGCGCTTCCCTCGCTCCGCACCATAAATACGTAGAATGAGTATTCAACTTACTTACCGCATAATTAGGAAGCCGCTCCTAGCGCGTCAAGACCTCGCGATGGGTGAACTGCTTCTCATGCTCAAGATGAGTCTCATGGGTATTCGGCGTAAGGCGCACACTTGCATAACTATTGTAACCACCTGATTTGTTTAGATATTTTTTAATTCGTGACTTGCCAAGACGAAGCCTCTGCCGCATTGTGCAACCTCAACGAAAACCGGTCCCCTTGGGAGGTTTCGATGCGGTATGATTACTCGGCGCGACTACGCGATGACGTCCGTTCAGCAGTCCAGGTCGCCTTCAGGAAGACCGGCATCGTCAGCATCACGGCGGTGGCGGAGCATGTAAGGGTCAGGAATCTGGCCGAAAACGTCGCCCTCGAGGACGTCGAATACCTTGTCTTCCAGGCAGCCCAGCTGATTGGCGCGGCAATTGAATTCGACGGGCTCACCAATTTCGACGGCGTAGCTGGTCTGTTCGTGGATGGCCTCGGTGGCGACGATGGTGAGCGCGTCAACGCCCAACTCGACAGACCTGGTGAGGCCACCCTGCAGTAGGGCGGTTCAGGCTGAACGCGCATTTGTCCCGTGCCAGCCAGAGCGGCCTCCTCAAAAGGCCGCCCTGCTGTTTCCGTACCTTGGTGATGACCAGAGCAGTTCCTCAGGCGGAGCCGGCGATTTGTGAGGCGAAGTCGCGATAGGGACGCAGCGGGCGGCCCAGAAGCGTGGTCAGGCGCTCGACGTCGCCGGCCTCGGGCAGCATGCCGTCGGTCAGGAACCGTTCGCCCATCAAGCGCATGTCGTACGCCATCCAGGCAGGCAGGAACTGCTTGAGATTCTGCTCGAAATCTTCGGTGTTGTCGCCGCCGTAGCTGATCGGGCGGGCAAGCACGTCGGACCAGATAGCGGCGATATCCGTCCCGGTCAGTGTCTGCGGACCGACGAGGTTGATCCGCTCGAGCGCAAGCGGCTCCGCGGACCGTTCGCGGCGCAGCAGCTCGAGAGCGGCGATCTCGGCGATATCACGCACGTCGACCATGGCGAGCCCCTTGGCGCCGACCGGCATTGTGTAGGTGCCGTAGCCGGTGATGACGTCTTCGATCATCAGGTCGTTCTGGATGAAATAGGCCGGGCGCAGGATCGTGGCCTGGAAGCCCATCTGCTCGATCATTCGCTCGACGCCGAATTTGCCGGCGAAATGCGGCACGTTCACATAGACGTCCGCATGGATCACCGAGAGATAGACGATCCGCTCGATGCCCGCCGATCGGGCGACGTTCAGCGCGACCAAAGCCTGGGTGAATTCGTCCGGCACCACGGCGTTCAAGAGGAACAGGGTGGAAACACCGGACATGGCTTTGCGCAGTGAATCGACATCGAGAAAGTCGCCTTGCGCGACCGATACGCCTGCCGGAAAGCTGGCTTTCGACGGATCGCGGACGAGAGCACGGACGTCGGCGCCGCGCTTGACGAGGTGTTCGACGACTTGGCGGCCAACATTGCCTGTGGCGCCGGTAACGAGAATGGTCATGGAATTTCTCCTGTTGGGTTGCTTGACAGGCCCAATATGTGTGGCTCACAAACAGTCAAACAGGCCGAAATTTTAGACGCGCCGTCTCGCTGGTGGAACACTCATGGATCTTCTGGCCCTCACCGATTTCAACCTCGTTGCCCGCCATGGCGGTTTCGGCAAAGCGGCAAGGGCCACCGGCCGGCCCAAGGCAACCTTGTCGCGGCGGGTTGGAGACTTGGAGAGCAGCCTTGACCTGCGCCTGTTTGAACGGGGCGCGCGCAACCTGAAGCTGACCGAAGAAGGACGGGCGCTCTTCGAGCGGACGGGAGTATTGCTTGCCGAACTGGACGAGACGGCTGCGGAGATCGCCTCGGGCGGTCGCAAACCCAAGGGCAGATTGCGTATCAGCGCGCCCCTGCTTTTTTCTCAGACCGCGATGGGGAGGATCGCTGCGGGATTTACCCTCAAATTTCCGGAGGTGAGGCTGGAGGTCACGACGGAGGACCGGGCTGTGGACATGATCGAGGAAGGCTACGACCTGGTGATCCGGGTCAACCCGGATCCCGACGAAAGCCTGGTCGGACGGGCGTTTCTCCGCGACCGGCTGGTCGTCGTGGCGAGCCCTCACCTTCCTCGCACCGGTGGTCCGGCCCCTGGCGTTGCGCGCGGGACAGGCGAACGGCAAACATGGCACGTGAAGACAGAGGCTGGCCGGTCGACGATAAAAATCGAGCCGGTCCTCGCTTTGGGAACGCTCATCATGGTGCGCGATGCGGTGCGAGCGGGGGTCGGGGCAGCACGTCTTCCCATTTCGTTGGTGGCCCACGATTTGGCTGACGGCACACTGGTGAATTGGGGAGACATTGACGGCCCGGAGATCGCTCTTTGGACGCTCTACCCGTCTCGGCGGCTGCTCAGCCCGCGCGTGTCGGCTTTCCTGGACTTTCTGAAACAGGCCTTCCCGAACGGGACGCCGGACGAACTGGCCGCCTATATCGGCAGGTGATGCCGAACCCGCTTTCAGCGCACTGGGACCCTGGCAGCGTCACGTCACCTGCCAGCCTGCTTGGCAGAACATGCCGCAACCTCCGATCCACTCGTCGACAGAACCCGGCAAACAGGCCGATCGCACCGGCAGGCGCCGTTTCGCGAACGATTGTTTTCGGTGTGGAACAAACTGGGTGCATGGAGGTTTTGGCCTCGCCGCACTCAGGAGGACGTGGTGAAGGCTCTGCGCAGTCTCCTTGCCGAACTGTCATCCAACTGGCTCAGGCGCCGCAAGGCGCAAGCGTCCAACACCGCTGGGAATGCCAAAGCCACGCCCAGCGTTGCGCCGCAGGCGTCAAATCAGCGTGCCGCTCATAGGCCCAAGCCTCCGTCCACCCGCGATGTCGCCTCCAACATGTGAGCGAGCTGCAAAGGCCATGATGATGCTGAATCGCCTGACTACAGATCCACTTCTCCGCCTTTTCATCGGTATAATTGCCGGCACATTGGCTGGAGGCGGTGTCGGCGAAGTGGTCGGCAACCATATCATGGCCGATCCCCTTGTCGGCGCATCCGTGGGCGCTTTTGTCGGCGCCGCGATTGCCGGAGTGATCCTGGCCGTGGAAGAATAGCGCCGCCGCATGGAGCAGCCATGGGGCGGCCGCGTCGTCTTCAAGCCATCGGCATGCGGCCGAACACCCTGTGGGAATTGAGCGATCGGCTGCTATAATTCCTGGACCCTTCCCGGAGAACGCCTGCCATGACCCTGAAAACACGCAAGCTCGGCAGCCAGGGGCTGCAGGTCTCGGCCATCGGCCTCGGCTGCATGGGCATGAGCCAGTCCTACGGCCCGGCCGACGAGGCCGAATCCATCGCCACGCTGCACCGTGCCATCGAACTCGGCTGCACCTTCCTCGACACCGCGGAGGTCTATGGTCCCTACGCCAACGAAGCCTTGCTCGGTCGGGCGTTAAAGGGCAAGCGCGACCAGGTGACGATCGCCACGAAATTCGGCTTCCGTATCGAAAACGGCAAGCAGGCCGGAACCGACAGCCGGCCCGAGCATATTCGTGAGGTCGTGGAAGCCTCGCTCGGCCGCCTCGGAACCGACCATATCGACCTGCTCTACCAGCACCGCGTCGACCCGGCGGTGCCGATGGAGGATGTCGCGGGCGCCGTCGGCGAACTCGTCGCGCAAGGCAAGGTGCGCTTCTTCGGCCTGTCGGAGGCCGGCGCGGCCAACATCCGCCGGGCGCATGCTGCGCACCCGGTGTCAGCGGTGCAGAGCGAGTATTCGCTGTGGGAGCGCAATCTGGAGCCGGAGATCATCCCGCTGCTTGGCGAACTCGGCATCGGCCTGGTGCCGTTCTCGCCGCTCGGCCGAGGTTTTCTCACCGGCCAGGTCAAGCGCGCGGAAGACTATCCCGACGGCGATTATCGCCGCAACGACCCGCGCTACCAAGGCGAAAACTACGACGCCAATGTCGAGGCGGCCGCCAAGGTGAGCGACATCGCAGCAGCCAAAGGCATCAAGCCCGGCCAGATCGCGCTGGCCTGGCTGCTGGCGAAGGGCGACGGCTTTGGCATCGACATCGTGCCGATCCCCGGCACCAAGCGCACAAAATACCTGGGAGAGAACGTCGCCGCCGCCGCGATCAAACTCGATGCCGCCGAGATGGCCGCGCTCGACGAAGCGCTCGCGCCGGGGAAAATCTCCGGCCCGCGCTACACCGAGCGGGGCATGGCGATGGTCGACCGGTAGGGGGCGCCGCCCGTCTCGCTCTGAGGGCAATGCTCTCGCTCAACTCTTCGGCGGCAGCTGATGTCAAATCGGCTGTCGGCTCGGCTTTATCAGCCAATGTTTCAGCTGGCCGGTGGAGCGTTGATCGCAAATTGCGCAGCGAAAGCCCTGATGTAAGCAGGCCGAGCTTCACCGCGCGCTAGATATGCAGCAAGGTTTTGATATTCGTCCAAAATGCCCGACATTCTTAGTCGCAGCAGCACCGATACCATCAACAGATCGCCCGCGCTGAATGCATCGTCGAGCCACTCGGCGGCGTCCAGACGAGCCGAGAGCCTGTCGAGACAGGCGCGAACACGATCCTTCACCAATGGCAAACGCTCCTCGCTCCAGGGCTTGTCAGCTTCGAATATCTTTGCCGTCGTTAATTCGAGGATCGGCGGCTCGACTGTGTTAAGTGCGGCAAACATCCACGTGATCGCACGCGCGCGGGCATCGCGATCGCCGGGCAGCAGGCCCGCGTGCTGCTCGGCAAGGTGAAGGATGATCGAGCCGGTCTCGAACAGTGAGAGAGAACCCTCCTCGTAGGTGGGGATCTGGCCGAAGGGATGGAGGGCCAGATGGTCCGGCGCCTTCATCTGCGCGAAGGAAACAAACCGAACCTCATAAGGCAGCCCTACCTCTTCGAGCGCCCAGCGAACGCGCGTATCGCGCGCCAGTCCCTTGCCGCGATCGGGCGATCGCTCAAATGCCGTGATGGTGATTGTCATCGCATCGTTCCTGATTGGGCGAATTCTTCGGCTCCCTATCGTGAAGACGAATGGGCCTCCCGGAAATCGACATCGGTGTGAACTATTTTCCGCAGTTCGTGCCTGGCTTGTCGACCCCGACATTGCCGAAGAAGGCAAAGGCAGGGCCTAATCCGCCGCTGCCGCCGTGACCTTCTTGGACGCGGCCCGCTGTCGCCGCATGCGCCGTTTGGCGACGAGCTTGAGAGCGACCGGCGGCTCGTTTGAGAGCGCGCCCAGCACGGCGTCGACCATGCCATGCGCCACGAAATCCGCGTTCAAGTCACGGGCCAGTTTGTCGGCCGTCTCCTTGTCCTCAGCAGCGGCCTCCGACCAGAACACGATTCCCACCCGAAGTGCGGCCTTGGCGCGCTTCAGCCGGCGAACCAGGAAGCGGGCGTGCTTGACGGAATCCCGGTTCAGGAATCCGACCACGACGGTGTCGACGGTTTCGAGCTCAAGGCGGCGAATGCTGGCGGGCTCCATATCGGCAAAGCCGGCTTTCGATACCGTCGCGCCCTGCACCTCCAGCACCTGCGCCAGCATAGCGGCGGCGGCGTCGTCGAGCTCGCCACGCCCGCCGGCGCAAAGCACGGATATATCCGTGCCATCGGGCAGTTCGGTCTCGTCCTCCCCGCTGGGATCGCCATCGTCGCTCGCCTCTGCGGCCACGGGCGGCGCCTCCTCCTCGCCTGCCTCCTCCTGCGCGCTGTCGTCGAGATTGGCCACCAGCACCAGGGCACTGGCCGCCACCTGCCGCCTTTGCAAATCGCCCATGACGCCGCGCACACGGTCCTGTTCGCCCAGCAAAAGCGCCGGAATGGCAACCTTGTCGTAGAATTCGACCAGATATTTCTCCTCCAGCATCTCCTCCGCATGATCGGTGGCTTCTTCCGGATCGCCGGCCAGCAGCCGCTGGTACAGGCGCGCATGGGGTTCGAGCACGGGCTCGTTGCCGAACAGCACGTCGAGGAATTCAAACTGCGGCACGTGTCTGCCCAGCACCACCAGGCAGACGGTGAGCGGTGTCGACAGGATCAGCCCGAGCGGCCCCCAGAGCCACGTCCAGAAAATCGCCGCGACGATGATCGCCAGCGGCGACAGTCCTGTCCGCGAACCGTAGAGCCAGGGTTCGATGATATTGCCGGTGATCAGCTCCATCACTACGAACAGGGCGGCGGTCCACAGCACGAGCGACCAGCCCGGCGCAACGGCCAGCGCCAGGAACAGCGGCAAAAGCATGCCTATGATCGGGCCGATATAGGGAACGAAACGCAGCGCCAGCGCCAGCAGCCCCCACAGCAGCGCATTGGGAATACCGAGGGCCCAGAGCCCGATCGCAATCGGTACGGCGTAGACGATGTTGACGACCAATTGCATCAAGAGATAGCGGCCCACCCGCTTGGCGGCATCCTGAAGCGCCTCGGTGGTGCGGTGGAGGTCGCCGTAGCCGACAAGCCGGATGAAGCGGTCGCGCAGATCCTCCCGCTCGAGCAGCATGAAGATGACGACGACGATGATCAGTCCGGCCGACCCAAGCGGGCTGATCAGCGGACCGACGATGTTCTGCAGGACCTGGAGCGGCCTTTCGCGCGCGACGATCTCGACCGGCACCGGCTCGCGCGGCGGCTTTTCCGGGGTGGCAGCCGGCAGCGAGGGGTCCTGCCGGTCGATCTCCTGGCCGACCCGCTCGACCACCTTGCTCAGTCTGGCAAGGATCCCGCCCCCGACCCCGGTTTCCTTGAGCGAGCGGATCTTGGTCAGGATGTTGGTCTGGTAGACTGGGATGTTCTGCGCCAGTTCGCTGACCTGCGTAGCGACGATGAAGGAGAACAGGCCAAGGGCCGCGAAAGCGCCGAGCACGCTGGCAATGACGGCGGCAATCCGGGGAATGCCTATCTTTTTAAGAGCTGAGACAAGCGGCGCCAGTGCGAAGGTCAGCAGCAGCGCGATCGCGATCGGCAGGAAAACCTCGCGCCCGAAATACAGTGCGGCCACCGTCGTGACGATGGCCGCCATATTGGGCAAAGAGGTTCGCGGATGGGGCGCGGCCGCTGAAAGGGCGTCCCCTAGCCCATCAGCCGGAGACGCCGTGCCGTTTCGACGATTGGCCACGTGATGCCTCCCCTGCCAAATGCCATGATCGGGCATATAGAGCGGACGTGCAACTTTAGCCAACGATGAAATACGCCTCGCTCAACGGGCAATGATCCGGCCCGCGTCGGCCGCTCTCGACCGATCGGATCAGCGCGCCGCATGCCTGGCCAGCGCGTGCTCGATCAGCACGTCGATGGTCTGGCTGTAGCCGATGCCTGAGGCGGCCAGCGCCTTGGCGTACATCGAGATGTCGGTGAATCCGGGAATGGTGTTGACCTCGTTGACGAGCAGGCGGCCATCGGCGCGCAGGAAGAAATCGACGCGCGCCATGGCTTCGCAGCCGAGCGCCTGAAAAGCCTGACGCGCCATCTCCCTCGCTTTGTCGGCCACAGTGGCCGGGACATCGGCGGGCACCTTGACCAGCGCGCCGTCGGCATCGAGATATTTGGCCTCATAGGTGTAGAAGCCGTGCTTGCCGGCCGGAATGATCTCGCCGGGCAGCGACACCGTCAGCGACCCGTCGGCGCGCTCCAGCACCGAGAACTCGATCTCGCGCCCCTCGACGAATTCCTCGATCAACACTTTGCCGTCGTAGCGGAAAGCCGTGTCGATGGCCTGCTCGAAGCCATCCCTGTCATTCACCTTGCTGACCCCGAAGGACGAGCCCTGGCGCGCCGGCTTGGCGAAGAACGGCAGGCCGAGCATCCCGGCAATCTCCTGGAAGGAATGCTTGCCATTTCGATGCACGGTGGCGGAGCGGGCAACCGCCAATCCCGCCTCGCGCATCAGCCGCTTGGCGACAACCTTGTCCATGGCGGCGGCCGAGGCGAGAATGCCGCAGCCGACATAGGCGACATCGGCGACCTCGGCATAGCCCTGCACCGAGCCGTCCTCGCCGAACGGCCCGTGCAGCACCGGGAACACGACGTCGATGGGAGGCAGGTCAGGCTGCGTACCATCCCGAGCCACAGCGACCAGCCGGCCCTTGCCGCCAGGCAACAATGCAACCTCCGGGCCGTCTTCGGATGCCGGCGCCCCTGCCCCGTCATCGCCGATCGCCGCGGCGCGATCGAGTTGTTGCAGCAGCCATCTGCCGCTTTTGGAAATGGCGATCGGCACGATGTCGTAGCGCGTCCGGTCGATCGCCTTCAGCACATTGGCGGCCGAAAGGCGCGACACGTCATGCTCGGCCGAACGCCCGCCATAGAGGATGGCCACTCTTGTCTTGCCGGTCATCGAAATCCCTCGACTGTCAAAAAAATCACATGGCGACGGCAATGCCGCGATTGGCGAAGAAGCGGTCGAAATCGGCCGGCGCCAACACTGCGTCTGCCTGTGTGGCGGGGTCATGGCCGGACGGGTTGTGGAAGAGGAAACCCTGGTTGGATGCCGCCGTGACCAGCACCAGATGACCGCCCTTCGAGGGCGGCTCGCGCTCGGGCCAGCGGATCGAACTGCTGACCGACGCGATGAAGAAGCGCGTCCGCTGCATGATCGCCGGAATCTCCGCCGTCGCGACATTGGTCACCACCTCGGCCCGGAGTCCAAAAACCTCTTTCACGAAGCTGACGAAGGGCGCGTAGATCAGCCCCTTGATCGATCCCCCGTTGACGACATAGCCGCCATATAAGGTGCAGCGCTTGGCAAGCTCGATCGTCGGCACGATCTCGCCGCGGCTGGCGAGGATCATCTTCAGGCACGCCATGCCGCAGATGTTGGCCGCCCAGGCCGCATACTCATCGAGGGTCCGCCCCGGATCGCCGCCACAGCGGATCGCGCCTGAGCGCAACATCCGCGCCGTCGGCGAGCACGTCCAGCGTCAGGTCGGGCGTCTCCCACTGGCTGAAAAACGGCACGGTTTCAGGCAATGGGCTCATGCGGACTTCCTCGGGCGGCTGGCTCCATCTCGTATACGAGGATACGAGATGGATGAAAAGCCGCTTAGGCCCGTTTAGGTGTGGCGAGCCGTGCGCCGCCGCCTACTCGGCCTTCGTCCAGCCGAAAACCAGCCAAGCATATTTCGATTTTTCGTCGGGTTCGACAGTGTAGGTCATCTGCATGTCGCCGTCCTTGGCGTAGATATCCAGCCTTGGCGCCGTCTCCAGCTTGAGCCACGCCGAACTGTTGCTGAAGGACCAGGTTCCGCACCAGACGCAAGGCCCCGACGTCGGATCACCCGGCTGATGAAAATTGTAGCGGCCGTCCGCCGTGATCTCCAGATAGTCGAACGCGCCGTAAAACGCGGTCACTGTCTGCTGGAACTCGTTGGCGGCCGCTTCTTGTTCCGGCGTCGGCGCATCCTTCATATCGCGCGGCGGCCGGATGGCTCCGCCGTTGAGTTTCCATTTGCCGACAAAATCCTTCTGGGTCGGAAGATATTCCTCCTGCGCCTGCGCCGATGAAACATAAGCAAAAGGTGATATACTTGTGAGGCCCACGGCCCCGATCGCAAATAAAAGCGTGGCGGCACAGATCGCCCTTGTTGGGTTTTGCATAAAAAATGTATCTCCAAGGGGTAAGGGGAGTTTTATTGAGGATTTGCAGCGCGCGTTGCTTCCATACCGATTCCCGCCCGCCATTTGCACGGTTAGCATCGGGGCCACCAATCTGGCAACGCAAGGCAACTTCTCTCAGGCATCGCATGCGCCCGCGATCCGGCCGGCTGAATATCGGCAGCTTAGAAGGTGATCTTCACCGAAGCGGCGCTGCGACTATGCGGACCGTGATGGACGGCCTCGATGTTGTTGCCGTCGGGATCGAGCAGGAAGGCGGCGTAATAGCCGGGATGATAGGGCCGTTCGCCCGGCGCGCCATTGTCCGTGCCGCCAGCCGCCAGTCCGGCCTTGTAGAAGGCGTCGACCATGGCGTGGTCCCTTGCCTGGAAAGCCAGGTGATGGCGACCGGTGAGTTTTCCCTGTGCGGCCCGGCTGTCGGCAGTGGAGACAAACAGCTCGTCGGCCCAGAAAAAATCGTCGCCGATCCCACCGATCGGAACATCGATCGCCTGCAGGACCGCCTCGTAGAAACGCCGGCTGGCCGGGAGATCCCTGACCACCAGTTGGATGTGGTCGATGAGCCGGCCGCGATGCAATTCCTGGGTTTCCATAAAGATGCCTCCTCGTGAGGTTCGAATTTAGGTTCGGACAGGGCGTCGTCAATGCGGATACTTGTTCTATCCAGCAAACAAAAAGCCCGCCGGGAGGGGAGCCGGCGGGCCTTTGGAAAGCATGTCTAGCCTTCAGGGGTCTGAGGGGGGATCAGACCTGGTAAGAACCTTCGTTGGCCGCGGAGGTTCCACCCGAACAAAAAATTGCCGATGGCCCGTCGAAACCGCGGAAGCGGTGGAGGCGATTTCTTCGCGAGAGCACTCACAGTTTGGAACTTTCCGCTCACAACCGGGTTGGGTGCCCCGGTGGGAGGAATTGCGATTGGACTGTTTTCAGAGGCTCGAAGCGCTGGTCGATAGCGCCGGTGTCGACGATATCGAGGAAGCAACCGCTCTGCTGCGCCGGTTAAGGGCAGGTCGCGCGAGGTCGCGGCAGCCATCGATGAGTTCATGCTCGATTTCATGACGTTGGTCTTCGTCGTCGAAAACGGCGAAGCAGGTTTCGAAAAGCCGGTCCGCAAGCTTGCTCGCACCAGGCTTTCAAAGCTTGAGCGGCTGGTGACTGTGATGCCGGAGGAAAAGCCGGCCTCCGGAGCCGGCCTATCCCTTTAGGATGGCGGCTAGCCTTGGAATGCCTTCGCTCACCGCGCGCCGGTCGGCGAGCGTGAAGGACAGCCGCAGCGTGTTGCGCCCGGTGCCGTCGGCATAAAAGGCGCTGCCCGGCACGAAGGCCACCCGCCCTTCTTTCACCGACCGCGCCAGAAGCTCGGTGGCGTCGGCCCCTTCCGGCAACGTTACCCAGACGAACATGCCGCCTTCCGGGCGGCTCCAGGTCACGCCTTCCGGCATATTGGATTCCAGTGCCGAGAGCAGCCCGTCGCGGCGCTCGCGATAGGCGCCGATAAGTTTTTCCACCTGGCCGTCGAAGACGGCTTCGGCGACACGATGCATCACCACCTGGTTGATCGACGGGCTGTGCAGGTCCGAGGCCTGCTTCATCAGCACCAGTTTCTCGACGATGTGGCGCGGGGCGCAAACCCAGCCGACGCGCATGCCCGGCGACAGTATCTTCGAGAACGAGCCGCAATAGAGCGTGCGCGCCTTGTCGATGCCGCCGGACCTGATGCAGTCGAGCGCCAGGATCGGCGGCACGCCGTCGCCGTCATAGCGCAGCGCGCGATAGGCGGCATCCTCGATGACGGCGATGTCGAGTTCGCCGGCAAGGTCGAGCACCGCTTCGCGCTGCTCACGGTTCAGCGTGTTGCCGGTCGGGTTGGCGAAATCCGGCACCAGATAGGCGAATTTGGCCTTGCCGCCATTTGCTGCCGCTGCCGCGCGATAGGCATCGGGCGTCATGTTGCCGCCGGCCGGGGTCAGCCGGTCGTAGCGAGGCTCATAGGCGTTGAAAGCCTGCAGCGCGCCGAGATAAGTCGGCCACGTCACCAGCGCGGTATCGCCCGGCGACAGGAACAGTTTGCCGAGATAGTCCAGCGCCTGCTGCGAGCCGGAGGTGATGAAGATATTGGCCTCGTCACAGGCGACGCCGAGCTTGCCCATCTGCCCGGCGAGCCAGCGCCGCAACGGCAGGTAGCCTTCCGAGACCTGGTACTGCAGCACCGCACCCGCCTCCGCGCCGCCCAGCACCGAAGCATAGGCGTCACGGATCGCCTCGGCCGGGAACAGCGCCGGATCGGGAATACCACCGGCGAACGAAATGATGTCCGGCTGGTCGAGCAGCTTCAGGAGCTCGCGGATTTCGGACGCTTTCATGCGCGACGAGCGCGAAGCCAACAGATTCATAAGGGTCACGACACGCCTCCCCAGACGCTGCAATATAGGTCAACTTGGCTGACCTATATCAGTCTTTGCCGGCGCTTTGAATAGGGCCTGAAAGCCGTCCGCTATGCGCCAGCCGCTGGCCGGGCGGGACGGGGGCGGGAAACTACAAGGTTCTCTTATAGCCGAGATGGCTGCCGGTGAAGCCGAGGCTCTCATAGAAGCGGTGCGCGTCCGCGCGCGACCTGTCGGTGGTCAACTGGACGAGGCCGCAGCCGCGCATCCGGCACGCATCGATCGCCCATTCGATCATCAGCCTGCCGACGCCCCCCGAGCGCCGGTGGCCGGCAACCCGAACCGCCTCGATCTGGCCGCGCCACGCGCCCTTGCGCGAGAGCCCGGCCAGGAAAGATATCTGCAAGGTGCCGATCACTTCGCCGCCATCCACGGCCACCGCCAGCAGCTGATTGGGATCGGCGTCGATGGCCTTGAAAGCATCGATATAGCCTTGCGCCAGCGGCAAGGAGGCGTCCTCGCGGCCGGCGCCAAGCGGATCGTCGGCCAGCATCGCGACGATATCAGGCAGGTCGGAGGCCTGCGCACGGCGGAAGGTGATCATGGTGTCGAGATATCGCGAGGCGGCGGCAACGGCAAGGTGCCCTCTCCCTTCCCCCTTGTGGGGGAAGGTGGATCGGCGCGTCGGCGCCGAGACGGATGAGGGGTGTTCCAGCGGAGTGAGGCGTTGGCGTTCCCTGAAACACCCCTCATCCGACCCCGCTTCGCGAGGCCACCGCCCTGGGGCGAACCACTGGTCTCGCCCCGTCCTTCGGACCCACGAGGGGAGAAGGGAAAGGCGCGAATTACACCCCGCCCTCATACGCCAGCTGCGCCTGCGTCAGCGCGTCATCAAGTCTCGCACCCTCGGCATATCTAGCCAGATTCTGCGGCCGCTCCACACCGGGCAGCAGCCTCGGACACGGCTCGGCGGCGCCGACCACCATCCGCACCGGGATGACGCCGGCCCACACCGGATGCCCGTAATCCTCCTCGTCGTCGGCGACCCCCTTAGCGCGCACTTTGGCTGATGCCTCTTCGATGCGCATGCCGATCACCGTCGTCGCCTTGGCCTCCTGCACCGAGATCGGCCGCAGAGTCTCGCTCCGGCCGGGGTAGAAGCGGTCGACGACGCCGGCCAGCGCCTTCAGTTTCTCATCAGGCTCATCGATGATCCGCGCCGTGCCGAAACACATCGCCGAGCGGTAATTGGCGGAATGGTTGAAGCCCGAGCGCGCCAGCACCAGCCCGTCGAGATGCGACACCGTCAGACACGCCGGCGTGCCGTCGCGCAGATTGCGCAGCATGCGGCTGGCCGACGAGCCGTGCCAGTAGAGCATGTCGTCCTCGCGCCAGTGGATGGTCGGCGTGCAATAGGGCTGGCCGTCGAACGTATAGGCGACATGGCACAGCAGCCCGGCATCCAGCACCTCGAAGACTGCCGCATGGTCGTAGCTGCCGCGCTCGTGCAGGCGCTTGACGCGGTTGCGGCTGGTGGTCGGAAAGCTGGCTGGCGTGTCGTTCACGGCTTGCATCCTTGGTTGTTGTCTGCCAACCATGCGCCATGACATTGGTTGATAAAAGAACCAATCCGATGAAGAAAAAACAGACCAATTTGCCGGATTGGTCGGCGCTGATCCCGGTCCTCCCGGGCGACGGCCCGCGCAGCCGCGAGCTTTATGCGGCGCTCAGGCGGCTGATCGAGACCGGCGCGCTGGCCGCCGGGGCCAAATTGCCGACCACCCGGGATCTCGCACAGCGCTTCGGCCTATCGCGTTCGGCGGCGGTTGCCTGTTTTGAAATGCTGGTCTCGGAAGGCTTCGCCGTCGCCAGGATCGGTGCCGGAACCTTCGTCGCGCCTGACGTGCCGCATCTGCCGACAACACTGGTCAAGCCACGGCCACCCGAGATCGATGCCGCCACCTCGCTGCCTTGCGGCCTTGGCGTGGCGGTGTCCGATCCGCGCACGCTTAATTTGTTTCGCATCCTTCTGTCGCGCCACCTCGCTCGCCCCGGGCCGGAGCATTTCCGCTATGGCGATCCGCGCGGCGGCCTGCCGCTGCGCACGGCAATTGCCACCTATCTCAGGACCGCACGCGGCGTGCGCTGCGATGCCGGCCAGATCGTGCTGACTTCGGGCACGCAGCAGGGGCTGGATCTTCTGGTGCGCGCCGCGCTCAGCCCCGGCGATGCCGTCTGGATCGAAAACCCCTGCTATCCCATGGCGCAGGCCGTGCTGGCCGGCAGCGGCGCCGGGGTTTTTGGGGTACCGGTCGACACGGAAGGGCTCGATCCCGAGATCGGCGAAAGCCTGTGCTCCAAGGCGCGCGCGGCCTATGTCACGCCCTCGCATCAATATCCGCTCGGCGTGACGATGACGATGCGCCGCCGTCTCGCTTTGCTCGACTGGGCTCGGCGCAACGATGCCTGGATCATCGAGGACGACTACGACAGCGAGTTCCGCTATGCCGGCCCGCCGCTGACCTCGCTGCAGGGCATGGACGGTTCAGACCGTGTCGCCTATCTCGGCACCTTCTCGAAAATCCTCTTCCCCGGCCTGCGCATCGGCTATGTCGTGGTGCCCGAAGCGCTGCTCGATGCCGTGATGGCGGTCAGGGCGCGCTCCGACCGCTTCCCCTCGACGCTGGCCGAAGGCGCGCTGACCGACCTGTTGAACGAAGGCCATTTCGCCGCGCATCTCCGGCGCGTGCGCCGCCGCGTCCAGGCCGCGCGCGACGTCCTGGTCGCCGGCCTCGAGGCGCATTGCGGCGATGCCCTCGAAGTAACCGTGCCCGAACAGGGGTTGCATTTGATGGCGACGCTGAAGGACGCCGGGCCGGACACCGCGATCGTCGAGGCGGCGAAGGCGGCGGGTGTCGGCGCCAGGGCCTTGTCCTCAATGTTCATCGGCGGGGCGCCCCGGCAAGGTCTGGTGCTGGGTTTTTCGGGGTTTTCGGACGAGGAGTTGATGGCCGCGACGGTGCGACTGGGTGGGGTGGTTCGGCAGCAAGCCCGGTGAGCCAACGAGAACCGCCTCATTGGTGCGCCGGCATCGAACTGTAGAGCCCCGTCAATCCCCATCCGCTGGCCCGGCCTTGCCGCACTGCGCCAGCACCTTGCCGATGGCCGCGCTGGAGCCCTTCAGCGGAAAGCTGATCTCGCCATATTTGGCTGAACTGACCGACACATCGCCTTTGCCGCGCAGCAGGTCGAGCAGCGGATCGGCTTTCGCCAGATTGACCACGAAGTAGTTGTACATGGCCTCCAGCTGCAGTGTCTTCGTTACCGTCTTGCCGTCGGCCTTGAACGCGAACGAACCGCTGATGCCAGGTTCCAGCTGCTGGCCGGCGGCACCGAGATCGTAGCTCAGCACCGGCGTGTCGAAACAGGTGAGCATCATATGCGCATCGCCTTTCGGCCCGCCGCAGACCGAAGCCGTCAGCACGCTGCCGCCCTCGTCTTCCTCCATCTTGGCGCTCCAGCCACCGCACGACGCGGCAAACGCCGGCTGCGCGGCCTGCACGACGGCCAAGGCACCAGCGACGATGAGATGTGCAATTCTCATGCATGACTCCCCCAATTGACTGCCTCCAGGGCATTTGCAGCGCCCGTCGGCAGCATATAGGAAAAAGCGATCCGATGGCATTGCCTTTGTTGCGGCAGCCGGTCCTGTTTCGTGGAGAGTTGGATTGAGAGCCTGCGTTCGCCTGTGTCTGTCCTTTGCCGCCCTGCTTGCCTCGCCGCTCACCGCTCGTGCCGAGTGGAAGCCGGTCGAGAAAATCGAGCCCTACGCGATCTCGGGCCGGTCCGGCGCCGAACTCTACCGCTCGATCGGCGAGAAAGGGCCAAAGCTCGGCATTGCCCGCGCCATCGCCTACACCAATTTCAAGCTGACCTGGGGGTTAAGGGACTACAAGCCCAGTGGCAAGGACTGCGTGCTGACGGCCGGGCGGCCGAAGCTGATCGTCACCTACACCTTGCCAAAACCCTCCGGCTCCCTGTCGCCCGCCGTCCAAGAGAACTGGGAAACTTTCATCGCCGGCGTAGCCGCCCATGAGAAGGTGCATGGCGCCAGCATGGTCCAGATGGTCCACGACATCCAAGCCGCGACGAACGGCCTGACCGTCGCCGACGATCCCAAATGCAGCAAGACAAGGGCCGAGGTGGTCAAGCGGCTCGACGCAATCTCGAAGGCGCGGGTGCTGGCAAGCCGCGATTTCGACCGCGTCGAATTCGGCAATGGCGGCAATTTGCAGAAACTGGTTTTTTCGCTCGTGACCGGCCCCTGACTGGCGCAGCCTCCAATCCGAAGTTGGCGGCAGTGCTATCTTCGACCGCTGGCGCCGGCCGCTTCGCCCAGCTCACCGCATTTCCGCACTCGCCCTCAGCTCCGCCCGCTTCTCGTCCGAGACGACGGCCAGATCCAGCACCTTCTGCAATTCGGCGGCATGGCGGAAGGACGGTTCGGCCTGCACGCCGGTTCGCACAGCGTCAGTGAAACGCTGGTAGTTGGTCGGCACCGTGCCGGCGTCGAGCTCTTCCCATATGGCGTCCTCGACGTTTTCGCCGATGCAGGCCTTGAGCGTCGAACCATCCAGATTGTGCACCACTTCAATGCCACCATTCTCGCCATAGATGCGCAGGCGCAGCTCGTTGAGATGGCCAGTCGCCCAGCGGCTGGCATGCACCACGCCGAAGGCGCCGTTGGAAAAGTCCAGCGTCATGGCGAAGCTGTCATTGGCGTCTAGCCCGTAGTCGCCGATGCGGTTGCCGGGCGCCTTGTCGAAGGCGCGCAGCCGGCAGAAGACATGGTCGATGTCGACGGCTGCGCCATAGCTGGCGAAATCGAGGATGTGGATACCGACATCGCCAAGCACGCCATTGGAGCCGTGGCCGCGTGACAGGCGCCACAGCCATTTCGGATCGGTGCGCCAGTCGCCCCAGAATTTCGACACCAGCCAGCTTTGCAGGTAGGACGCCTCGACATGCCTGACGGTGCCGATCTCGCCCGCCTGCACCATCTGGCGGGCCCTCTGCAGCGCCGCCACATTGCGATAGGTGAGGTTCACCATGTTGACGATGCCGGCGGCCTCGGCGGCGTCGGCCATCTCGGTCGCCTTGCCATAGTTTTCGGCTAGTGGCTTCTCGCACAGCACCGGCTTGCCGGCGGCTATCAGCGCCATGGTGGTCGGGTGGTGGATGCGGTCCGGCGTGACATTGGCCACCGCGTCGAACTCACCCCATGTCAGCGCCTCCTCCAGCGCGGTAAAGCGGTTGGGAATGTCAAAACTGTCGGCGAACTCGCCGACCCGTGCCGGATCGACATCGATCGCGCCGACAATGTCGACGCCGTCGATGGCGGTGAAGCGCCGCGCATGTTCCTGCGCCATCCAGCCGGTGCCGAGTATCAAAAGCCGCATTCTTTGCTCCTTGGGGTGAGATGCCGGGATCCCCTCCCGGCCGACGCCCTCAAATAGCGCGTATGATGCCGCCGTCGACCCGGATGTTCTGGCCGGTGATGTAGCCGGCGCCTTCGGACGCCAGGAAGGCGATGGTCGCGGCGATCTCTTCCGAGGTGCCATAGCGCTGCATCGGCACACTGTCGCGGCGTTCTTCTGTGGCCGGCAGGCTGTCGATCCAGCCGGGCAGCACGTTGTTCATGCGCACATTGTCAGCGGCATAGGTATTGGTGAAGATCTTGGTGTAGGCGGCAAGCCCGGCGCGGAACACAGCGGACGTCGGAAACATCGGGCTCGGCTCTACCACCCAGGCGGTCGAGATGTTGATGATGGCGCCGCCCTTCTGCTTGACCATCTGCGGCGCCACGATGCGCACCGGACGGATGACGTTCAGCAGATAGACATCCATGCCGGTGTGCCATTGCTCGTCGGTGATTTCGAGGATCGGCGCGCGCGGCCCGTGGCCGCCGCTGTTGACCAGCACGTCGATGCGGCCAAAACGTTCGAGCGTCAGGTCGACGAGACGCTGCAGATCTTCATTGGATTGGTTGGAGCCGGTGACGCCCAGCCCGCCCAATTCCCCAGCCAGCGCCTCGCCTTTTCCGGACGACGAAAGAATGGCGACCTTGAAGCCGTCCGCCGCCAGCCGCTTGGCCGCCGCCGCACCCATGC
>NZ_RZTC01000085.1:0-4871 GCF_004023165.1 Mesorhizobium sp. M7A.F.Ca.MR.176.00.0.0
AGACAGTCGAAATCCTGACGCCCGACTTCCTGCGCAAGGACGGCGCGCTGGAGGTCGTCGTGGCCGCCAAGCCCGACGTCTTCAACCACAATCTCGAAACCGTACCGTCGAACTATCTGACGGTTCGTCCGGGCGCCCGCTATTTCCATTCGATCCGGCTGTTGCAGCGGGTCAAGGAGCTTGATCCGTCGATCTTCACCAAGTCCGGCATCATGGTGGGGCTGGGCGAAGAACGGAATGAAATCCTGCAGCTGATGGACGATCTGCGGTCCGCCAATGTCGACTTCATGACCATCGGCCAGTACCTGCAGCCGTCGAAGAAGCACCATCCGGTGATCCGCTTCGTCACTCCGGAGGAGTTTAAATCTTTCGAGACGATCGGCCGGACCAAGGGTTTCCTGCTGGTGGCGTCCAGCCCGCTGACGCGTTCGTCGCATCACGCCGGCGACGATTTCGCCAAGCTGCGTGCGGCACGGGAAGCGATTCTCAAGAAAACAGCTTAACCCGCTGGTTTCATGCCAAAATTCGAAGCCACCCGACGCGTATCCCATACACCCGAGCAGATGTTCGCGCTGGTCGCCGATGTTGAATCCTATCCGCAATTCCTGCCGCTTTGCGAAGCGCTGACGGTTCGCTCGCGCAAGGAGCGTGACGGGCGCACGGTTCTGCTTGCCGACATGAGCATCGGCTACAAGGCGATCCGCGAAACCTTCACGACGCAGGTGCTGCTGAAGCCCGCCGAGAACACCATCGAGGTGAAGTACATCGACGGGCCGTTCAAATATTTGAGCAACGTCTGGCGTTTCGAAGCGGACGGCGTCGGGTGCACCGTCCGCTTCTTCATCGACTACGAGTTCAAGAGCCGTATTCTGGGCGCGGTCATGGGGACCATGTTCGATCGCGCCTTCCGCATGTTCGCCGAAGCCTTTGAGAAGCGCGCCGACGTCATCTACGGTGCAGCACCCCGGGTCTAGAGCAGTTCACCGTTTCACGGAAACGGCGACCCGCTCTAACTCCTTGTTTTTACGCAATTCCGGACGGAAAAGCGTTTCACACTTTTCCTGGAATTGCTCTAAGGTTAGCCGAGCGCAAGCAGGCCCAGCTCCAGCGCTTGCCGGACCGTTTCGCGACGAATGAAATCGCGGCCTTTGTCTGCAAAGAGCTGGTGCTCGGCGACAATCGGTCGGCCGTCCAGCGCAACCCCGAACCAGACCAGGCCGACCGGTTTTTCCGCCGAACCGCCGCCAGGCCCAGCGATCCCGGTGACCGCCAGGGTCAGCCCGGCGCGCGAACGGGCAAGCGCGCCTGCCGCCATTTCAATTGCAGTCTCGCCTGAAACCGCGCCATGCGCCTCGAGCGTGGCGGTGGAAACACCGAGCATGTCCATCTTGGCTTCGTTGGAATAGGTGATGAAGCCACGATCGATCACGGCGGACGAGCCGGCGATGTCAGTCAACGCGGCGATGATCATGCCGCCGGTGCAGCTTTCCGCCGTTGCTAGCATAATGCCGCGTCTCTGGCAGGCTTGCAGCAGGGCATTTGCCAGCTCGTTGTGGGTCATTCCGGCACCTCGCCGGGAAACACCACGCTGGCGGTGGCGATCGCCGCAATGCCTTCCTCACGCCCGACAAAGCCGAGCTTCTCATTGGTTGTGGCCTTGATCGAGATGCGATCCGGCGTAATTGCCAGCATCTGCGAAAGGGCTGCGGTCATGGCCTCGCGATGCGGGCCGACGCGCGGCGCTTCGCAGATCAGCGTGATGTCGGCATTGGCGATGCGGCCGCCGCGCGCGCGGACCAGTTTCGCCGCATGCTCGACGAATATGCGCGACGCAGCGCCTTTCCACTGCGGGTCGGATGGCGGAAAATGCGTGCCGATGTCGCCGGCGCCGCAAGTCGCCAGCAGCGCATCGGTCAAGGCGTGCAGACCGACATCGGCGTCGGAATGGCCGGACAGCTTCTTGTCGTGCGCTATGGCGACGCCACACAAAGTGACATGGTCTCCCGGTTCGAAGGCGTGGACGTCGTAGCCATTGCCGGTACGGATGTCGGGAAAGCGCACGCGTTCGCCGGAAAGCCGCTGGTCCGCCATCGCAATATCCCGTGCCCAGGTGAGTTTGACATTGTCCGGCGAGCCCGGAACGATCTTGACCGGAATATGCGCCCATTCGGCGATCGCGGCATCGTCGGTAAAATCCATTTTTCCCAGATGATGGGCTTTCTCGTGCGCGGCAAGAATGGGCCAGAACGGAAAGCCCTGTGGCGTTTGCGCCGCGTGAAGCCCGCTGCGCGATACGGTTTCGCCAACCACGCCGGAGGCCGATTCGCGCTTCAGCGTGTCGGCGACGGGCAAAGCGGGCAACGCGCCCTCGCGCTCGCCGATGGCGGCGATGGTGCGATCTATCAGGTCCGCATCGACAAACGGACGCACGGCGTCATGGATCAGGACCTGCGCCGGCGCCTGGCCTCTAAGGGCAAGCAGGCCGAGCCGAACGGATTCCTGCCTCGTCGCCCCGCCCATGATGGCGATGACGCGCTCGGCATTGGCGCCCGCCGCCTGCCGGAACAGCTCATGGTCATCGGCATGAATGGCGACGACGATCTCGCTGGTCCGCGGGTGGGCCAGAAAAATGTCCAGCGTGTGTGCAATGACGGCAAAGCCGCCAATGTGTTGATATTGCTTCGGTCCGTTGGCCTGTCCGGCGCGCGCACCACGGCCGGCCGCAACGATCACCACCGCGACCTTGCCATCCGCACCCGAAACGTGATTTTCACTTGCGTCAGTCATGCCTGTTTGGTCCTAGCGCACGATCCCGAAAAGTGTAATCGGTTTTCGGAAAGATCGTGCGCTAAGTATGAAATTCCAAAGCGTCTTTTGCGCGTCCTCAGGGACGCGCGGCGCTTTGGTCGCGGCCAAAGCCGAAGGCCGGCATTTTCCCAATTGCGCCTTAATGTGGCGTCATTCCGCGTTGCACATTGCGCCGGTTCTGGCTAGAGAATGTGCAACGAATGAAGATGCTTGGTTTTTGTGCATGGTTAACTTGACCAAATTGGCCGCGCCGCTCGATGTCGGGGGCGTGAGAATCCGCAATCGCGTGTTCCTCGCACCGATGTCGGGGATTACGGACGAGCCGTTCCGGCAGCGTGCCCACGCGCATGGAGCGGGCCTGGTCGTATCCGAAATGGTTGCCAGCGGCGAGCTCGCCAAGGGCAGGGCCGGTTTCAACCTGCGCATACGCCACTCCGGCCTGCCCGTCCATATGGTTCAGCTGGCAGGCCGTGAGGCGATGCACATGGCCGAAGGTGCCAGAATCGCCGCCGGTGAGGGCGCCGACATCATCGACATCAACATGGGATGCCCGGCCAAGAAGGTTACCGGCGGTTATGCGGGTTCGGCATTGATGCTGGATCTCAACCACGCACTGTCGCTGATCGACGCCGTTGTCGGCGCGGTCGAGGTGCCGGTGACGGTCAAGATGCGGCTTGGCTGGGACGAAGGCGCGCTCAATGCGCCGATGCTCGCGCGCCGCGCCGAGCAGGCCGGTGTCAGCATGGTGACCGTGCACGGCCGCACGCGCTGCCAGTTCTACCAGGGCAAGGCCGACTGGCGCGCCATCGCCCGCGTCAAGGAAGCCGTGTCCATCCCGGTCGTCGCCAATGGTGACGTCTCTTCGCCGGCGGAAGCGGCCGACATTCTCGATCAATCGGGTGCCGACGCCGTGATGATCGGCCGTGCCCATTATGGCGCGCCCTGGATCGCAGGCGGCATTGCGGCCGCAGCGACCGGCGAGGCGACGCCAAACATGCCACGGGACTCGACGGCGGTCGCCGACTACATCGTGGCCCACTATGAGGACATGCTGGCGCTCTACGGCGCCGAAAGCGGCCTGCGCCAGGCGCGCAAACACCTTGGCTGGTATCTCGACCGGCATGCCGGCGGCGTCGCCGACGACAGCCGAAAGGCCATACTGACCGCATTCGAGCCCGCGCGCGTCATTGCCTTGCTGCGCGATGTGTTTTCGCGCGATCCGCAACCCTTGAACCTGCGGAGCGCCGCATGAACGCCGCCGCTGACCAAGGCGCTGAAATGGCGGATGCCGCCCAGATCGTGCTCAACACCATCCGTCGCCCGGTGATCATGATCAGCGAGGAAGGTTTCATCACCTATGCCAACGCCGACGCGGAAGATTTCTTTCGCTCGAGTGCAAACATGCTCGCCCGCAACACGCTGTCAAAACTCATTCCCTTCGGCAGCCCGCTGCTGACGCTGGTCGATCAGGTGCGCGAGCGTCGGGCTCCGGTCAACGAGTATCGGGTCGACGTGTCGTCGCCGCGTCTCGGCATCGAAAAGGTCGTCGATCTCTACGTCGCGCCGGTGCCGGAATATCCGGGCTCCGTCGTGGTGATGTTCCAGGAACGGTCGATGGCCGACAAGATCGACCGGCAGATGACGCATCGGGGTGCCGCACGTTCGGTGACCGGTCTGGCGGCAATGCTTGCCCATGAGATCAAGAACCCGCTCTCCGGCATCCGCGGCGCTGCCCAGCTTCTCGAACTGTCGGCTTCCGACGAAGACCGCGCGCTGACGCGGCTGATCACCGACGAGACGGACCGCATCGTATCGCTGGTCGATCGCATGGAGGTGTTTTCCGACGAGCGGCCGATCGATCGCTATCCCGTCAATATCCATGTCGTGCTCGACCATGTGAAGGCGATTGCCAAGAATGGTTTTGCCAAGAAAATCAAGATAATGGAGGATTATGATCCTTCATTGCCTCCGGTGTTTGCCAACCGCGATCAACTCATCCAGGTGTTCCTCAACCTGGTCAAGAACGCTGCCGAGGCGATCGGCAGCGACCCGCAAGGCGCGAT
>NZ_RZTC01000085.1:4881-24396 GCF_004023165.1 Mesorhizobium sp. M7A.F.Ca.MR.176.00.0.0
GGCGAGCATGGCGGCATCATCGAATGCGAATCGACGCCGCGCGGCACCACATTCCGCATCCTGATGCCGGCCTGGAAAGAAGCGCCAAACGGCGCCGATGATGACGGCGAAGGAGACCTCAAATGACCGTTCGCGGCAATATTCTCGTCGCCGACGACGACGCGGCGATCCGCACCGTCCTCAACCAGGCGCTTTCACGCGCCGGTCATGAGGTGCGCGTCACCTCCAACGCTTCGACGCTTTGGCGCTGGGTGGCGGCGGGCGAGGGCGATCTGGTCATCACCGATGTGGTGATGCCGGACGAAAACGCCTTCGACATGCTGCCGCGCATCAAGAAGGCGAGGCCGGAGCTGCCGGTTATCGTCATGAGCGCCCAGAACACATTCATGACGGCGATCCGCGCCTCCGAAACCGGCGCTTACGAATATCTGCCCAAGCCCTTCGACCTGACCGAACTGCTCAACATCGTCAACCGGGCGCTTTCCGAGCCGCGCCGGCCGAAGATCGATACGCGGCCGGAAGAGCAGCCCGATGCAATGCCGCTGGTCGGCCGCTCGGCGGCCATGCAGGACATCTACCGCATGCTGGCGCGCATGATGCAGACCGACCTGACGGTGATGATCTCGGGCGAATCCGGCACCGGCAAGGAGCTGGTGGCGCGCGCGCTGCATGAATATGGCCGCCGCCGCGGCGGCCCCTTCGTCGCCATCAATATGGCGGCGATCCCGCGTGACCTGATCGAATCGGAACTGTTCGGTCACGAGAAGGGTGCCTTCACCGGCGCGCAGAACCGCTCGACCGGCCGCTTCGAGCAGGCCGAAGGCGGCACGCTGTTCCTCGATGAAATCGGCGACATGCCGATGGAGGCGCAGACGCGCCTGCTGCGCGTGCTGCAGCAGGGCGAGTACACCACGGTCGGCGGACGCACGCCGATCAAGACCGACGTGCGCATCGTCGCTGCCACCAACAAGGATCTGCGCACGCTGATCAACCAGGGGCTCTTCCGCGAGGATCTTTTCTATCGCCTCAACGTCGTGCCGCTCCGGCTGCCGGCGCTGCGTGAGCGCTCCGAGGATGTGCCGGACCTCGTCCGCCACTTCTTCAAGCTCGGCGAAATGGAAGGCCTGCAGACCAAGCGCATTTCTTCCGGCGGCATCGAGTTGATGAAGCGCTATCCGTGGCCGGGCAATGTGCGCGAACTGGAAAACCTGGTTCGCAGGCTCGCCGCGCTCTATTCGCAGGACGAGATTTCCGCCGAGATCATCGAGGCGGAGCTCAAGACCGGCGAACGTCCGGTGGTGCCGGGTGGCGGCAATCTGATCCCCGACGATTTGTCGATCGGGCAGGCGGTCGAGCACTTCCTGCAGCGCTATTTCGCTTCCTTTGCCGGCGAATTGCCGCCGGCGGGGCTTTATCAGCGCATCCTGTCCGAGGTCGAGTTCCCCCTCGTCCTGGCTTCGATGACGGCAACCCGCGGCAACCAGATCAAGGCTGCGGAATTGCTGGGCTTGAACCGCAACACGCTGCGCAAGAAGATTCGCGAACTCGGCGTCAACGTCTACAAATCATCGCGGCAGAGCTGAGCCTTGATCTGAGCCCGCGCTCTTTTCAGGGGATCGGCTCGCGAAAGATTTCCGTCTCGGTCACACTTGTTGCATAATCGCCACAATGCGTTGCATACATCCGACGCAATCATGGCTCTAGACGGCGACATGGCTCCGCAGGCACCGACAACAAACCAACCGCTTTTCAGCGAACCCGGCGCTCGTGACGGGCGCCGGCTGCTTGCGCTGCCGGGTGTGATCGCGGTCGTCGGCGCGCTGATGACGGCGGCGATCTCGTTCACCATCCTCGTTGGCGCCACGCCGATCACACCGAACGAGTCGACGACGCTGGCGTTGATTGCCCTCAACGCGGCTTTCGTCCTGTTTCTTATCGCGCTGGTCGGGCGTGAGGTGCACCGCATCCTGATGGCGCGCCGGCATGGTAAGGCCGCTTCGCGGCTGCATGTGCGCATTGTCGCCATGTTCGCCCTGGTTGCCGCCATTCCCGCCATCATGGTGGCCATCATTGCCTCGATCACGCTCGACATCGGCCTTGACCGCTGGTTCGAGATCCGCACCAAGACGATCGTCAATTCATCCCTCTCGATCGCCGACGCCTATGTCCAGGAAAATGCCCGCAACCTCCAGGGCACGACATTGTCCATGGCCTATGATCTCGATGCGTCGCGCACGCTCTACGGCCTTGATCGTACCGGCTTTCTCGACTTGATGAACAAGGAAGCCGTGGGCCGTTCGCTGGCCCATGCGGCGCTGATCAAGCCGGACGGCTCTTTCGTCATGAGCGCCAAGACCGATACGGAGTTCGCCATGCCCGAGCCGCCGGAAGGCGCGGTGGCCAGCGCTGCCGACGGCAAGCCGGTGCTGATCGAGCCGAAAACGCGCAACATCATGGGCGCCATCGTCAAGCTGCGGGAGATCGAAGGACTCTACCTCTACACCATTCGGCTCGTCGATCCCGAAGTGATCAAGGCACGGCAGATCGTCAGGTCCAACACCGACGAATATCGGGGGCTGGAAGATAACCGCCGTACCTCGCAGGTGGCCTTCGCGCTGCCCTATCTGTCGCTGACGCTCATCATCATCCTGTCCGCGATCTGGACCGGCATTGCGGTCGCCGACCGTCTGGTGCGGCCTATTCGCCAGCTCATCGGCGCCGCCGACGAGGTGGCGACCGGCAATCTCGACGTCGCGGTTCCCGTCAGGCCTTCGGACGGCGATGTCGCCTCGCTCGGCGATACGTTCAACAAGATGCTTCTCGAACTGAAATCGCAGCGCAATGAGATCCTGTCGGCCAAGGACCTGATCGACGAACGGCGCCGCTTTTCCGAAGCCGTGCTTGCCGGCGTTACCGCCGGCGTCATCGGCGTCGATCCCTACGGCATCGTCACCATCGTCAACCGCTCGGCCGAGGCGATGCTGGCGATTTCGGCCAGCGCAGCCCTTGGGCAGAATCTTTCCGCCGTGCTGCCGCATGTCGGCCGCGTCTTCGAGATCGGTCGCAAGTCCGGCAAACCCGTCTATCGCGAGCAGGTGACCTTTTACCGCGCCGGTGCCGAGCGGACCTTCAACGTGCAGATCACCATCGAGGCCGGCGACGACGGTTCGGAGGAAAAATCCTATGTCGTGACGGTCGACGACATCACCGACCTGGTTCAGGCGCAGCGCTCGTCGGCCTGGGCTGATGTGGCACGGCGTATCGCCCACGAGATCAAGAACCCGCTGACGCCGATCCAGCTCTCGGCCGAACGCATCAAGCGCCGTTACGGCAAGGTGATTACCGAGGACCGCGAGGTTTTCGACCAATGCACCGACACCATCATCCGTCAGGTTGAGGATATCGGCCGTATGGTGGACGAATTCTCGGCGTTCGCGCGCATGCCAAAGCCTGAGATGAAGGCGATAGATCTGCGCGAATCGCTGCGTGAGGCCTCGTTCCTGGTCGAGGTCAGCCGCGCCGACATCACCTTCGAGCGGATATTCGGCACGGAGCCGCTCAAGGGCACTTTCGACAGCCGCCTGATGGCGCAGGCTTTCGGCAATGTGATCAAGAACGCCGCCGAGGCCATCGACGGATTGGAACAGAAGGACGGTTCGCACGGCATAATCCGGATTCAAGCCGGGCGCCAGAATGGTGCGATTCGAATCGACGTCATCGACAATGGCAAAGGCCTGCCGCGCGAGAATCGCCAACGGCTGCTCGAGCCCTACATGACCACACGCGAGAAGGGCACCGGACTTGGCCTCGCTATCGTCAAGAAGATCGTGGAGGACCATGGCGGCAGGCTGGAACTACACGATGCTCCAGCGGACTTCCACGATGGGCGCGGCGCGATGATCAGCATCATCCTGCCGCCTGCGGCCGCAACGGCTCCGCGCGGCGAAAGCAGGGCGGAAAACGAAAGAGAAACTGAAAAGGTCGGTAATGGCGTCTGATATTCTCATCGTCGATGACGAGGAAGACATCCGTGAACTCGTCGCGGGCATACTGAGCGACGAAGGTCACGAAACCCGCACGGCATTCGATGCCGACAGTGCGCTCGCTGCTATAGCTGATCGCGCGCCGCGGCTGATTTTCCTCGATATCTGGCTGCAGGGCTCGCGCTTGGACGGGCTGGCGCTGCTCGACGAGATCAAGACCATGCATCCGACCTTGCCGGTGGTGATGATTTCCGGCCACGGCAACATCGAAACGGCGGTCTCCGCCATCCGGCGCGGCGCCTATGACTTCATCGAAAAGCCGTTCAAGGCCGACAGGCTGATCCTTATTGCCGAGCGTGCGCTGGAGACCTCGAAATTGCGGCGCGAGGTTTCCGACCTCAAGCTGCGCAGCGGCGAAACCTTCGATCTGATCGGCATGTCGTCGGCGATGAGCCAGTTGCGCCAGACCATCGAACGCGTCGCGCCGACCAACAGCCGCGTGATGATCATCGGACCGTCGGGTTCGGGCAAGGAACTGGCCGCGCGCGCCATCCACACGCTGTCGGCGCGCAAGAGCGCACCTTTCGTGACGCTGAGCGCCGCCAACATCACGCCCGAGCGCATGGAGATCGAGCTGTTCGGCACCGAATCGAATGGCGTCGAGCGCAAGGTCGGCGCGCTGGAGGAGGCCCATCGCGGTATCCTCTACATCGACGAGGTGGCCGACATGCCGCGCGAGACGCAAAACAAGATCCTGCGCGTGCTGGTCGAGCAGCAGTTCGAGCGGGTAGGGGGAACCAAGCGGGTCAAGGTCGATGTCCGCATCATCTCCTCGACCTCGCAGAACCTCGAGGCGATGATTGCCGACGGGCGTTTCCGCGAGGATCTTTACCATCGCCTCGCGGTGGTTCCGGTCATCGTGCCGGGATTGGCCGAGCGGCGCGAGGATATTCCCTACCTCGTCGACAATTTCATGAAGCAGATCGCCCGCCAGGCCGGCATCAAGCCGCGCCGCATCGGCGACGACGCGCTGGCCGTGCTGCAGGCGCACAACTGGCCGGGCAACGTTCGCCAGCTGCGCAACAATGTCGAGCGCCTGATGATCCTTGCGCGCGGCGACGACGTCGATGCGCCGATCACCGCCGATCTGTTGCCGGCCGAGATCGGCGATGTCATGCCGCGCACGCCGAATCAATCCGACCAGCACATCATGGCGCTGCCGCTGCGCGAAGCGCGCGAACAGTTCGAGAAGGACTACCTGATCGCCCAGATCAATCGATTCGGCGGCAACATCTCGAAGACCGCCGAGTTCATCGGCATGGAACGCTCCGCTCTGCATCGCAAGCTGAAGTCGCTGGGCGTGTGAGCGCGACATATCCAGCCGCCGCGCTGGGCCAAGCATTTGCCGGTTACGGCAACGGCGGAATCGCATAAGAAAAGCCCGATAATTTCTTCAGGGGTTGCCCATGCCGCGCATTGCTTATGTCAACGGGCGCTACGTCGCTCACGCGGACGCTGCCGTGCATATCGAGGATCGCGGCTATCAGTTCGCCGACGGTGTTTATGAGGTCTGCGAGGTGGCGCGTGGCTTCATCGTAGACATGCCGCGCCATCTGGCGCGGCTGAACCGCTCGCTGACCGAATTGTCGATCGCCTGGCCAGTCACCTCTCACGTGCTGCCGCTTATCCTGCGCGAGGTGGTCAACCGCAACCATGTCGCCAACGGCCTGGTCTATGTCCAGGTGACGCGCGGCGTCGCCAGCCGCGACTTTGTCTTCCCTTCCGCCGACACCAAGCCGGCCCTGGTGGTGACCGCCAGGAAGGCCGACCCCGCAGCCGGAGCAAAGCGAGCCGGGACCGGCATCGCGGTCATCACCGTGCCGGAGAACCGCTGGGACCGCGTCGACATCAAGACCGTCGGGCTGCTGCCCAATGTATTGGCCAAGCAGAAGGCAAAGGAGGCCGGTGCGCAGGAAGCCTGGTTCGTCGACGCCGAAGGCAACGTAAAAGAAGGCGGCTCGTCCAATGCCTGGATCGTCACTCGGGACGGCGTCCTGGTCACCAGGCCGGCGGAGCACGGCATCTTGCGCGGCATCACCCGCACGACCATGTTCGAAGTGGCGGCCAAGCTCGGCCTGAAGATCGAGGAGCGCGGCTTTTCCGTCGCCGAGGCCAAGGCGGCACGCGAGGCGTTCATCAGCTCCGCAACGACACTCGCCATGCCGGTGGTGGCCATCGACGGCGATACGGTCGCCAATGGGCACCCTGGCTCAATAACACTTTCCTTGCGGCAGGCCTTTTTTGACATTGCGGAAAAAAGTCCAGCCTGATAACCGCACAGGTGGAATGAACATCAATATATCTCGTTCTGCTTGTCGTTACTGACGACAAGACGGTGTTTGCGAGCTTGACATGCGCCCGTTAATTTGGCGCATTGGCTTGCAAACCGAAGGGGATCGGCGAAAGACAAGAACAATGGCGGAACGATCGCAAAACCTTCAGGACCTGTTCCTGAATTCAGTTCGCAAGAGCAAGAACCCGCTCACCATCTTCCTTATCAACGGCGTCAAGCTGACCGGCGTGGTCACTTCGTTCGACAATTTCTGTGTCCTGCTGCGCCGTGACGGTCACTCCCAGCTCGTCTACAAGCACGCCATTTCCACGATCATGCCGAGCCAGCCGGTTCAGATGTTCGATGGCGAGGAAAGCCAGGGCGCCTGATTGGCACGTGAGAAAGACGCGGACGCCACCGTTCGCGGAAAACCAACGCATCATCCCGGGACGGAAGCCAAGGGCCCGACCCGGGCCGTTGTCATTGTGCCCGTGCTTACCCGCCACCAGCGCAACGACGACGAGACCAACCGCCCACGGCTGATGCGTTCGGCTGATGCTCGTCACGACGAGGCCGTCGGCCTTGCCCGCGCCATCAACCTTGATCTGATCCACACGGCGGTAGTGACCGTCAACGATCCGCGCCCGGCGACGCTGCTCGGCAGCGGCAAGGTTGCGGAGTTCGCGGAAATCGTCAAAGAGGGACATGCGGAAGTGGTCGTCGTCGACCATCCGCTGACCCCGGTGCAGCAGCGCAATCTCGAAAAAGAGCTGAACGCCAAGGTGCTGGACCGCACCGGGCTGATTCTTGAGATCTTCGGCGAGCGCGCACGCACCAAGGAAGGCACGCTGCAGGTCGAACTCGCCCATCTCAACTACCAGAAGGGCCGCCTCGTGCGCAGCTGGACCCATCTGGAGCGCCAGCGCGGCGGCGCCGGCTTCCTCGGGGGGCCCGGCGAAACGCAGATCGAATCCGACCGGCGGCAGTTGCAGGAAAAGATCATCAAGCTGAAGCAGGAGCTGGAAACGGTGCGGCGCACGCGCGACCTGCACCGCGCCAAGCGCAGGAAGGTGCCGTTCCCGGTGGTGGCGATCGTCGGCTACACCAACGCCGGCAAGTCGACGCTGTTCAACCGGCTGACCGGGGCGGATGTGCTGGCGCAGGACATGCTGTTCGCCACGCTCGACCCGACGCTGCGCCGCGTGCGCCTCCCACATGGCACGCCGATCATCCTCTCCGATACGGTCGGCTTCATTTCGGACCTGCCGACGCATCTGATCGCGGCTTTCCGCGCCACCCTGGAAGAGGTGGTCGAGGCCGATCTCGTGCTTCATCTGCGCGACATTTCCGATCCGGACACTGCTGCACAAGCGGAAGATGTCGAGCGCATCCTGGCCGACCTCGGTGTCGACGCCGGCGACGCCAAGCGCGTGATAGAAGTGTGGAACAAGATCGACCGGCTCGACGAAGGCAACCGGACCCGGCTGCTTGCCGACGGAGCCGATGCCAACAAGGCGCCGCCGATTGCGGTGTCGGCGGTGACCGGCGAGGGCATCGACGCGCTGAAGGCGATCATCGAAACGCGGATGGCGGGCGAACTCGAAGACCTCACCGTGACGATCGAGCCGGCACAGTTCGGCCTTGTCGACTGGCTTTACCGCAATGGCGATGTCGTTTCGCGAAGCGACAATGATGACGGCAGCGCCACCATCTCGCTCAAGGCCACGCAAAGCGCCCGCGAAGAGATCGAAAGCAGATTGCGTCGTAAAAACAACGGGTAATGTAACTTACTTCGCGGTCTTTGCTTCCTGCCAGAGCGCTTCCATCTCGGCCAGATCAGCCTTTTCCAGTGTGCTACCGGATTTTTCCAGGGCCTGTTCGACATAGTGGAAGCGCGAGCGGAATTTTTCGTTGGTGCCGCTCAGCGCTGCTTCGGAATCGAGCTTGAGATGACGGCCGAGATTGACGACGGCAAACAGCATGTCGCCGAACTCATCCTTGATCGAGGCGGTGTCGCCCTTGGCCAGCGCCTCGCGCAATTCGCCGATCTCTTCCTCGATCTTGTCGAGGATGGGCGCCGCCTCGCTCCAGTCGAAACCGACGCGGGCGGCCTTCTCCTGAAGTTTCAGCGCCCGGGTCAGTGCGGGCAGGGCGACCGGCACGCTGTCCAGAAACCCCTTGCCGTTGTCTTCGGGATCGAGACCACGCGCGAGGCGGGCGCTTCGTTTCTCCGCCTTCTCTTCGGCCTTGATCTTTTCCCACATGCCCTTGGCCATGCCGGCGTTGCGGGCTTTTTCGTCGCCGAAGACATGTGGGTGGCGACGGATCATCTTCGTCGTGATGGCTTGCACCACGTCAGGGAACGAGAATTCACCGGCCTCCTCGGCCATCTGGGCATGATAGACGACCTGCAGCAGCAGGTCGCCGAGTTCGTCGCGCAGATCGTCGAGATCGCCGCGCGCGATGGCATCCGCCACCTCATAGGCTTCCTCGATCGTATAGGGCGCGATGGTCGAGAAATCCTGTTCGATGTCCCAGGGGCAGCCGGTCTTCGGCGCCCGTAGCGCCGCCATGATCTCGATCAGGCGCGAAATGTCTTTCGATGGTGTCATAGGGCTGATGCTATCGCGCGGCCGGCCGCGCGGCCAACACTGTCAGCCGGCGAGAGTGCCTTGTCCACAGGCGAGCCACGTCAGTCGAGCACAGAAACGATCGCCTTGGCGAGCTCGTCCATGCCGTCTTCGGGCAGGCCGGCGACGTTGATGCGGCTGTCGCCGACCATATAGATGCCGTGCTCGGCACGCAGCCGTTCGACCTGCGCTTCCGTGAGGCCAAGGCGGGAGAACATGCCGCGATGGCTGGCGACGAAGTCGAAGCGATCGGAATTGGACTGCCGGCGCAGTGCCTCGGCGAACTGCACGCGTAGCCTGAGCATGCGCAGGCGCATCTCTTCGAGCTCGGCTTCCCAGTCGGCGCGCAAGGCGGCATCTTCGAGCACGATGCGCACGGCCGCCGCACCATGGTCCGGCGGCATCGAATACATGGCGCGCGCCGCCGACAGCATCTGGCTCATCGCCACATCCGCCTGTGCGCCGTCCCTGGCCAGGATCATCGCCGCGCCGACGCGGTCGCGGTAGACAGCGAAATTCTTCGAGCAGCTCGAGGCGACGACCATTTCCGGAACTTTTGCCGTCAGCAGGCGCAAGCCGAGCGCATCGGCCTCAAGCCCATCGCCAAAGCCCTGATAGGCGATGTCGACAAACGGCAGCAGCTCGCGCTCGACGACCAGATCGGAAACGGCAGCCCACTGGGCCGGATCCAGATTGGCGCCGGTCGGGTTGTGGCAGCAGCCATGCAGCAACACGACGTCGCCGCTCTTTGCGGTCCGCAGCGCTGCCAGCATGTCGTCGAAGCGAACAGCGCCCGAGTCGGCGTCGAAATAGGGGTATTCACGGATCTGCAGGCCGGCGGCGCGCATCACCGGCATATGGTTCGGCCAGGTCGGGTCCGACAGCCAGATGGTTGCATCCGAGCGTGTCCGCTTCAGCAGTTCCGCCACCAGCCGCAGTGCGCCGGAGCCGCCGGGCGCTTGTGCGGCGCGGATGCGCGTCATGTCGGCGCCCGGACCGAAGGCGAGCTTGGCCATTACCGTGTTGAAGCCGGTATCGCCGGCAAGGCCGAGATAGGTCTTGGTGTCCTGACCCTGCAGCAGGCGCTTTTCCGCTTCGCGCACGGCGCGCATGACCGGCGTCTTGCCGTCGCGATCCTTGTAGACGCCGACACCGAGATCGACCTTGTCTGGACGCGGATCGGCTCGATAAAGGCCGATCAGGGCCAGGATCTTGTCGGCGGGGGCGGGCTGCAGGGCTTCAAACATCGAAAATGGTTCCATTGGCGCGGCGGAGTGATACGCAAATCGGTCGCGTTTCGCCAGCGGTTTTAGCTAGGTGCTCCAGCCCGAGGCGGGGGTGCCGGGAAGCCTGCCCTGCCTGCTCCTTTCAGCTTTGCCTCGGCCAGCGGTCAGCCCCCGCCGTGTTTCCCAGTCTGCCGCAACAGATAGACGACCGCGCCCAGCACCATCAAGGCCAGCCCGAACCATGTCAGGGCATAGGCCAGATGGTTGTTGTGGAACGAAACGACCGTCAGGCCGCCGACCGGCCACCCTCCCGGATTGGGCGCGGCATCGGCATCGATGAAATAAGGAGCGACCTGCCCGAGGCCTTGCGTCGTGGCGATTGCCTGCACATCGCGCGAATACCAGCGGTTGGCGGCCGGATCGTTGTTGCGCAGGAAGCCGCCCTTCGGTTCGGTCAGGCGCAGCAGTCCGCGAATTCCGGTGTGATCGCCCGAGGGCTTGCCTGCGAGGCGGGTTGCCGGATCGCGCTTGTCCGTCGGCACGAAGCCCCTGTTCACCAGAATCGTGAAGCCATCATCCGCTCGGAACGGCGCCATTACCCAGAAACCACCGCCGCGATCGGTGACCGCCTGGACCAGGGTCTCGCGATCACCGAGAAACCGGCCCGTGACGGCAAGCTGGCGATACTCGTCATCCCTGGCGTTGATCTCTGGCCAGGCCGAAGGCGCCGGGGCGGCCACAGGTACCGCCTTGAGACGCTGGTCGACACGCTCGATCAGGTCGAGTTTCCAGACGCGGCGCTCCAGCTGCCAGACACCAAGCGCCGAGAACCCTGCGACGCCGATGGCACCGCAAAGGCAAAGCACCAACAGCGTCCATGGTGAACGCGTAACCCTTTGGCCGTCGCCTGTATTCGAATGCGGTGTCGTCCGCGCCTGTTCATCCAAAGCCAGGTCCCTCTCTCAGGGTATCTGACTCATGTCATGGCCGGGCATCATGTTGGCGTTCAGATGGTACATGACCCAGAGCGAGCCCGTCAGCGCGATCACCACCAGGATGAGGGTGAAGATCAGGGCCATCATGGTCCAGCCGCTCTCCGACCTGGTGTTCATATGCAGAAAGAACACCATGTGGACGATGATTTGCACGACGGCGAAGGCCATGATGGCAATCGCCGAAGCCATCTGATTGCCGAGTGCGTTGGTCATGACCAGCCAGAAGGGAATGGCGGTCAGCACGACGGACAGGCCGAAGCCTGTCAGATAGCCGCGCAGCGAGCCGTGATCGACGCCGTGACGCGCGTGGCTCTGGTCGCTGGTGTCTGTGTGGTGGCCGGCGCTCATCGCAACATTCCCATCAGATAAACGAAGGTAAAGACGCCGATCCAGATGACGTCAAGGAAGTGCCAGAACATGCTCAGGCACATCAGGCGCCGCTGGTTCGCGGCGATCAGCCCGTGCCTGGAGACCTGCACCATCAGCACCACCAGCCAGACCAGGCCGAAGGTGACGTGCAGGCCGTGCGTTCCGACCAGCGTGAAGAACGACGACAGGAAGCCGCTGCGCTGCGGCGTCGCCCCCTCGTGGATGAAATGGGCGAATTCGTAGAGTTCGATGCTGAGAAAGGCGAGGCCGAACAGGCCAGTGATCACCAGCCACACCTGCATGGGTTTCGCCCGTCCCTTCGCCATCTCCAGCATCGCGAAGCCGTAAGTGATGGAGGACAGGAGCAGCATGGTGGTGTTCAGCGCGACCAGCGGAAGATCGAACAGGTCCTTCGGCGCGGGTCCGGCCGCGTAGTTGCCACCGAGCACGCCATAGACCGCGAACAGCATCGCGAAGATGAGGCAGTCGCTCATCAGATAGATCCAGAAGCCGAGCATGGTGCTGCTGCCGCTCTCGGCATGGCCGTGGTCATCTTCCAGGTGGAAGATCGTGTCGTCGATCACCGTGTCGGCGTGTGCCATGGTGCTTATCCCGCCTGGCTGGTGGCTGCGAGCAGGCGTGTCCGCTCGTCCTCGACGCGGGTGACGTCACTGGACGGAATGTGGAAGTCCCGGTCGTAGTTGAAGGTATGCGCGATGGCGTAGCCGATCAGGGCGACGAAGCTGACGATCGCCAGCCACCAAATGTACCAGATGAGCGCCACGGCAAGCACCACGCTCAACCCGGCCAGGACGACGCCGGCTCCGGTGTTGCGCGGCATGTGGATGTCGCGGAAGCCCGTCAACGGACGCTGGTAGCCGCGATTCTTCATGTCCGCCCAGGCGTCGAGATCGTGGACGACCGGCGTGAAGGCGAAATTGTAGGCCGGGGGCGGCGACGAGGTTGCCCATTCGAGGGTGCGCCCGTCCCAGGGATCACCGGTATCGTCGCGAAGCTGCTCGCGCCGCCGCACGCTGACGAAGATCTGGATGAGGAAGGACAGGATACCAAGCAGGATCAGGAAGGCGCCGAAGGCGGCGATAATGAACCAGATCTGCAGCGAGGGATCCTCAAAGGTGCGCAGCCGGCGCGTTACGCCCATCAAGCCGAGGATGTAGAGCGGCATGAAGGCGAACCAGAAGCCGACCACCCAGAACCAGAACGACATCTTTCCCCAGAACGGATCGAGCCGGAAGCCGAATGCCTTGGGGAACCAGTAGCTGATGCCGGCAAACAGGCCGAACAGCACGCCGCCGATGATGACGTTGTGGAAATGCGCGACCAGGAACAGGCTGTTGTGGAGCACGAAGTCGGCTGGCGGAACCGCGAGCAGCACGCCGGTCATGCCGCCGACAGTGAAGGTCAGCATGAAGGCGACCGTCCACATCATCGGCAGTTCGAAGCGGATGCGGCCGCGGTACATGGTGAACAGCCAGTTGAATATCTTGGCGCCTGTCGGGATCGAAACGATCATCGTTGTGATGCCGAAGAACGAGTTGACGCTCGCTCCCGATCCCATGGTGAAGAAGTGATGCAGCCAGACCAGATAGGACAGGATGGTGATGACGACTGTCGCGTAGACCATCGACGTGTAGCCGAAGAGCCGCTTGCCGCAGAAGGCCGAGGTCACTTCCGAAAATATGCCGAAGGCCGGCAGGATCAGGATGTAGACCTCGGGGTGGCCCCAGATCCAGATCAGGTTCACGTACATCATCGGATTGCCGCCGAAGTCGTTCGTGAAGAAGTTGGTGCCGACATAGCGGTCGAGAGCCAGCAGGGCCAGCACCGCCGTCAGCACCGGGAAGGCGGCGACGATGAGCACATTGGTGCAAAGCGCGGTCCAGGTGAAGATCGGCATTCTCATCATGGTCATGCCAGGCGCGCGCATCTTGACGATGGTGCAGACCAGGTTCACGCCCGACAGCAGCGTGCCGACGCCCGCCACTTGCAGGGCCCAGATATAATAATCGACACCGACATCGGGACTGTAGCCGATCCCCGACAACGGCGGATAGGCAAGCCAGCCGGTGCGGGCGAATTCGCCGACGAACAGCGACATCATGACGATGACCGCGCCGCCGACCGTCATCCAGAAGCTGAAATTGTTGAGGAACGGAAACGACACGTCGCGGGCGCCGATCTGCAGCGGGACGACGAAATTCATCAGGCCCGTCACCAGCGGCATCGCCACGAAGAAGATCATGATCACGCCGTGCGCGGTGAAGATCTGGTCGTAGTGATGCGAATTGAGATAGCCTTCCGAACCGCCGAAGGCCATCGCCTGCTGGAGCCGCATCATGATGGCGTCACTGAAGCCGCGCAGCAGCATGACGATGCCGAGCACCATGTACATCACGCCGATGCGCTTGTGGTCGACGCTGGTGAACCATTCGCGCCACAGATAGCCCCAGAGCTTGAAATAGGTCAGCGCGCCGACGAGTGCCACGCCGCCCAGCGCGACGACCATGAAGGTCGCGACCACGATGGGTTCGTGCAGCGGCAGCGACTCGAGCGTAAGCCGGCCGAAGATCGCCTTGAGAAAAGCAGGATTGTCGAACATGTCTTGCGTGGCGCCTCAGGAGTTGAAGGGCGACCGAAGCGTGCCGGTTGCGGAAGGTGACGGCAGTCGGATCGACAGGGGCAGTGGCCGTTGCAGACCAGCGCCGACGATCGGCGTCGAGGTCATCGGCGTGACGGATTGATCGGCCTTCGAAGCCGCCAGTGCTTCTTCGGTTGTGCATATGCTGGCGACATAGGATGGGGCGGGGCCGAATATCGTGCCGCGCCGGGCGAACTTGTCGTACAGCAGCGGAAGGGTGTTGCGGATGCCGGCCATTCCCAGACCGCCCTTGGCATCGATCTGCGACATCTCGCTCATGCACATCTTGCCGGGCTCGACGCACATGTTGAGGATCGCCTTGTAGAGATCGGCATCCACCGCCGCATAGTGGAGCACGGGTTGGTTCTCGCTGGGCTGTTCGAGCTCCTGATAGCCGTTTCGGTCGAGCTTGCCGCCGCCGTCCTTTGCCTTCGCGATCCATGCCTGGAAACCGGCATCGTCCAGGCCGTGGAACGCGAAGCGCATTCCCGAGAAGCCGGCGCCGCTATAGTTGGCGGAGAATCCTTCATAGTCGCCGGACTTGTTTATGACGGCGTGCAGCCTGGTTTCCATACCCGGCATTGCATAGATCTGGCCGGCCAGTGCTGGAATGTAGAAGGAGTTCATCACCGATGCGGAGGTGATGCGAAAGCTGATCGGCCGGTCGACCGGCGCAGCCAGTTCGTTGACCATGGCCACGCCGTATTCGGGATAGATGAACAGCCATTTCCAGTCGAGCGCGACGACTTCGACCTCAAGCGGGCGCACGTCCGGCGGCAGCGGCTTGCCGGCCGCGACACGTCCGATCGGACGATAGGGGTCGAGCAGATGGGTGCCCATCCAGGTCACTGCGCCCAGGCAGATTATGATCAGAAGCGGCACAGCCCAAATGACGAGTTCGAGGTGGGTCGAGTGGTCCCAATCCGGCTCGTAGCGCGCCTCGCGGTTGGACTGGCGGTATCGCCAGGCAAAGAATATGGTGAGAGCCATGACCGGTATGATGACGATCAGCATCAGTGCCGTGGACACCATCAGCAGGTCGCGCTGCTGCGCGGCGACGTCGCCGGCAGGGCTCATGACGACCATGCTGCAGGAGCCGAGCGATGCCAGCAGGGGCAGCAGGAAAAGGGTACGGAGACGGCTCAATGTATGACCTGTCGGTTGTTCCCCCCAGTGCTAGCCGTACCGCGGCAATGAAGGCATTGGACAATTTGTCCAATGCCGCAATGACGCGGCAGGCGTCATCAAAGCATCTGGCCCGCGCACATGGCAGCGATCGCATGAGACCGCGGCGGGGCGACGGAGAATGCTGTGAGCCCAACTTCGAAAATCGAAGCCGACGCAAGACGGATCAACGCGCGGCATCATGAGGTGAAGCCCGGCGAAATCGCCGTCGGCGTCATCATCGGCAGGACGTCGGAATTCTTCGACTTCTTCGTCTACGCGATCGCTTCCGTCATCGTTTTTCCGAAGCTCGTATTTCCTTATGCCGACCCGTTGACCGGCACGCTCTACTCCTTCGCCATCTTCGCGCTTGCCTTCATCGCGCGGCCGATCGGGACGGCGATCTTCACCGGGCTCGACCGCGCCTACGGACGCAGCGCCAAGCTTACCATCGCGCTGTTCCTGCTGGGGACCTCGACCGTGTCGATCGCCTTCGTGCCCGGTTACGACCAGATCGGCCAGGCTTCGGCCTGGCTGCTGGCCATGTTCCGGATCGGTCAGGGACTGGCGCTGGGCGGGACATGGGACGGACTTGCCTCGCTGCTGGCGTTGAATGCGCCCGAAAAGCGCCGCGGCTGGTATGCGATGATCCCGCAGCTGGGCGCACCACTCGGGCTCATCGTTGCCAGCGCCCTGTTTGCATATTTCGTCGGCAACCTGTCGGCCGAAGACTTCTTCAGCTGGGGCTGGCGCTACCCGTTCTTCGTCGCCTTCGCCATCAATGTCGTCGCCCTGTTCGCACGGCTGCGCATCGTGGTGACGCCGGAATACACCAAACTGTTCGAAGGCCAGGAACTGGAGCCGACTTCCGTCCGCGAGACGTTGCGCGCCGAAGGGCGCACTGTCGTGCTCGGCGCCTTCGCGCCGCTGGCGAGTTTCGCCCTGTTCCACATGGTGACGGTGTTTCCTCTGTCCTGGATTTTCCTGTTCACGCGCGAGGGACCGGCACGGTTCCTGGTCATCGAGACGATCGGAGCTTTCTTCGGCCTGGCGGCAATCGCGATCTCGGGCTTCGTCGCCGACCGGGTTGGGCGCTGGCCCTTGCTCGGAGGCTCGGCGGTGGCCATCGCCGTGTTCAGCGGTTTCGCGCCACAGCTGCTCGATGGCGGCTTCGTCGGAGAGTCCGTCTTCATGGTCTTGGGCTTCGTCCTGCTCGGCCTGTCGTTCGGCCAGTCTTCAGGAGCACTCGCCTCGAACTTTTCAAAGACCTACCGCTATACAGGGGCGGCGCTGACCTCGGATCTCGCCTGGCTGTTCGGGGCGGGCTTCGCCCCCATAGTCGCTCTGTTCCTGTCCGCCCATTTCGGGCTGATCTCATCAGGCGCCTATCTGTTGTCGGGAGCGCTATGCACGTTGCTTGCGCTGAGGCTCAATCAGCGCCTGGATCGGACGCCCGCTTGAGTGACCTGCTTGGCCAGGGCTGGGGACCTCCCGGCCCAATGACGTTGCACGACAAGACCAACAAACAGAATTTTCTGCTTCTGATTCAACTGCGCTGGATCGCGGTCGGTGGTCAGATCGTGACGATCCTGTTCGTCCGCTACGTGCTCGGCATCGGATTGCCGCTGGTCCCGATGGCGGTGGTGATCCTGCTGCTGATCGCTCTCAATGTCGCCAGCCTGCGCCGGCACAGCAGCCAGGACGCGATCACCAACACCGAGCTGTTTCTTGGGCTGCTGCTCGACGTCACCGCGTTGACGGTCCAGCTTTACCTGAGCGGCGGCGCGTCCAATCCCTTCATTTCGCTTTACCTGCTCCAGGTCATCCTGGGCGCGGTGCTGCTGGAGACATGGTCGGTCTGGGCCCTTGTCCTCATTGCAAGCACGTGCTTCATCGCGCTGACCACTTTCTACCGTGAGATCAGCTTGCCCGCCGCACACGGTGCCGGGCTGTTCAGCCTGCACATCCAGGGCATGTTCATCTGTTTCGTCCTGGCGGCAACGCTTCTGGTGCTGTTCATCACCAGGGTCCAGAACAACATTCGCACCCGCGACGCCCATCTCGCGGATTTGCGCCAGCAGTCGGCGGAGGAGGCTCACATCGTCAGGATGGGCCTGCTCGCCTCCGGTGCCGCGCATGAGCTTGGCACGCCGCTGGCCACGCTTTCCGTCATCCTCAACGACTGGCAGCGCATGCCGGCTCTCGAGGCCGATCCGGATCTGGCGCAGGAAATCCGGGAGATGCAGGGCCAGTTGGACCGTTGCAAGAAGATCGTTTCGGGAATCCTGATGTCCTCGGGCGAATTGCGTGGCGAAGGCACGGTTCGCACCTCCGTCGACGCCTTCCTGGCGGAGCTGGTGGCCGAATGGAAATCGACACGGCTGCCGCAAGGTTTCGAATACACCAGGCGTTTCGGCGCCAACCAGGAGATCGTCTCCGATCCCGCGCTCAAACAGGTGATGTTCAATGTACTGGACAACGCACTTGAAGCGTCGCCTCTATGGGTCGGGTTGATCGTCAGCCGCCACGCGGACGATCTCATCGTCGAAGTTGTCGACGCGGGACCGGGATTTGAAGAAGCCATGCTTGCAGAATTCGGCAAGCCCTACACGTCGACCAAGAACCGGCCAGGTAGCGGGCTCGGCCTGTTTCTGGTCGTCAATGTCATCCGCAAGCTGGGGGGTACCGTCACCGTAAGAAATAGAACCGAGGGGGGAGCTTCGGTTACGTTGCATCTGCCGCTGGCTGCTCTGTCTCCGCGAGGGCACAATGCCGACTAAACGCACGCTGTTGATCGTCGAGGACGACATCGCCTTTGCCAACGCACTGCGCCGGTCTTTCGAACGGCGTGACTACGAAACGCATAGCTGCCGGAGCGTCGACGGCGTGCATGCGCTGATCGGCACCGTTGCCTTCCAATATGCCGTCGTCGATCTCAAGCTCGCCAGCGGCTCGGGCCTGGAATGCGTCAGGGCGCTGCACGAGCACGATCCTGAAATGCGGATCGTCGTGTTGACCGGCTTTGCAAGCATCGCCACCGCTGTCGAGGCGATCAAGCTCGGCGCCTGCCAGTATCTCGCCAAACCCGCCAATACAGACGACATTGAAGCGGCTTTCGGCCAGGTCGAGGGCAATGCTTCGGTGCCGCTCGCCGAGCGACCAACCTCGATAAAGAACCTCGAATGGGAGCGCATCCACGAAATGCTGGTGGAGGCCGACTTCAACATTTCCGAGACAGCACGACGGTTGGGCATGCACCGCCGGACGCTGGCGAGGAAGCTGGAGAAGAGGCGTGTGAAGTAGGCACGATCTACCGGGCATCGCACATTGTGCCGATACCAATGATAAAATTGATGCCGGCAACAATCGTTACATTCGAACGATGTCCTCAAAGGGAAAAAATTGGCGGGGCAGGGATTAAAATCCCCACATGCTCCGTAAACAGGACATGAAACCGCCGGTGCCACGCTTTGACATCATAGGACAGCTCGGTTCGCTGCGTCGCTATGCGCGCTCGCTGACGCGCGACAGCACCGACGCCGAGGACCTTGTCCATGACGCGCTGGTGCGCGCCTATGAGCGGCGCAGCACGTTCCGCTCCGGCGGAAACCTGCGCGCGTGGCTGCTGTCGATCGTCCACAACACCTTCATCGACAAGATGCGGTCCCGCAAGTCCGAAGCGTCGCGCGTCGAACAGGCTGGATACCTGGCCGACGGCAGCACGCCGGCACCACAGGAACATTCGGTGCGCCTGGCGCAGGTGCGCGAGGCTTTTTTCAGCCTGCCGGAAGAACAGCGTTCAGCGCTGCACCTCGTCGCCATCGAAGGCCTCTCCTATCAACAGGCCGCCGATGCCAGCGGCGTGCCGCTCGGCACGCTGATGTCACGCATCGGCAGGGCGCGCGCCGCACTGCGCGAGATGGAGGAGCCCGCGAAGGCAAAAAACCACCTCAGGATCGTTGGAGGCCCGTCATGACCGCAACTGTCGATCCCGTGACCGATATCGACCTCGACGCCTATGTCGACGACCAGGTCGACGTCACCCGCCGCATCGAGGTCGAAGCATTCTTGTCCGCTCGCCCGGAGGCGGCGGCGCGCGTGATGTCGGATCTCAGGACCCGGGATGAACTGCGCGTGGCGCTTGCCGGCTCCAAGGG